>NZ_CAXQGS010000152.1:0-9857 GCF_964223445.1 Cytobacillus sp. | reverse complement strand
CAATCGCATGACGTATATATCCTCATGGATTGGGCAACTGAGAGCCGATTTGAGGCTATCGTTTCGTTTACAGCCTCCATGGTAAGGGCGATTCTTCGCAAAGGAGCACAGACTGGGTTTTTGACCTCTGCAGCAACGCGGACAGCTTTTCCAATCAGAGGCGGTGAAGCACACCAGCTTCAGCTGTTCTATCATTTGGCAAAAATAAAGGATGATTCTGCAGCTGCAGTGGACCGGGTTCTTGAAGCAGAGCATTTTCTTTTGCAGCAGAACAGTCAGCTGATGGTTGTTACAGGGCAATTAACAAAAACGCTTATAGAGAAAGCCGGGTTTTTCACGTCCAAAAAAGGGATTGTATCTATATTTTTAATAAAAAATGAGGATGAATCTCCTTCGGGGGATGAGCTGCTGCTTAAAACCTCCGCCAATGCCAGGGGAATCCGGGTAGTTCTGGTTCATAACGGACAGTTTGCAGATGTGTTTTCGGGGGTGAACAAGTGATGAGTTCTCCAAAGGTACCGAAAGATTTTGCCTCGTTTCTTCTTTATGTTCTGGGCTTTTTCCTATTATGGGAATGGCTGCGTCCGGTTGAAGAGCTTACGGACACATCTAATGTCATTGTTTTCCTCGTGTTCCTTATACTATCGCTTTTGCTGGCTTTTTTCAGTGTTGGCCTTGTTTTAAGCGGTTTTATAAAGTTGCTTTATATTCTCTATGAACTGCATTATTTGTACTTTGAGGGATCCTTTTTCCAATTTTCATGGATATCCGTATTTGCATCGGACATGGTGCACAACTTTGGTTTAATAGCTGATAGAGAATGGCCTGGCATGACAAATCTATTCAGAAGCCTTCTCTTTTTCATTCTGCTATGGCTGATGACTTATTTGATTCAGTACTGGCTGATCAATCGCAGGCGGATTTTCATTTTCTTTTTCATGACACTCATTTATATAAGTGTATTGGATACCTTTACGCCTTACACGGCAGACGCGGCGATTGTCAGGACAGTTATTGCGGGCTTTGCGGTTATGGGCATCTTAACGTTCAACCGTCTCCTGGATCAGGAGGGGTTGAAGAAAGAAGCTTCCCTGTCGCGCAAATGGATGATTCCGCTGACCGCTCTGATCGCTCTGAGTACCGGCTTAGGGTTTGCAGCACCTAAGGCAGAACCGATTTGGCCCGATCCTGTTCCGTTTATTAAGTCCTATGGACAAAATAGCGGCGGTGATGGCCCGGGTATTCAGAAAATCGGCTATGGTGAAGATGATTCCCGTCTTGGTGGCCCTTTTATTGGAGATAACGCTGTGGTCTTCAGGGCGGAAGTGGAGTCCCGCCATTACTGGAAGGTGGAAACAAAAGATGCATATACAGGCAAAGGATGGGTTACATCCCAGGCTGAAGGAGAATATCTTCCGTTTGGAATGGGAGAAGAAATTCCGGTTACATCCTTTATCGATAACGATGCAATTGAAACCACTGAAGAAGTAAGCTCCGTTTATACTTTTATGAATTACCCTCATGTTGTGTATCCATTAGGGGTAAATAGTATTAAAGCTTCGCAGTTCATTACCTATGAGCTGGAAACGGCCACTGAAAAAATACGGACATTGGATGGCGGACGGCCATCTGCATTGGAAGAATATAAGGTAGGCTTCGAGGTGCCTGAATACAGTGTGACTGCAATGAAGGAAGCCGGGGCAAACGCGGAATCACTGCCTGAAGAATTTATGGCGCGATATACACAGCTGCCTGAAGAATTGCCTGAAAGAGTCAGGGAACTTGCTCTGGAAATTACTCAAGAGAAACCGGACTGGTTTGAAAAAGCAAGGGAGCTTGAGAGGTATTTCCGAAGGGCAGAATTTACCTACAGCCAGACAGACGTAGCTGTTCCAGATGAAAATGAGGACTATGTGGACCAGTTTTTATTTGATACCAAGCAGGGATATTGCGACAATTTCTCCTCCTCCATGGTGGTAATGGCCAGATCCATTGGATTGCCGGCAAGGTGGGTTAAGGGCTATACAGAGGGAGAATTCAAGCAATCATTAGGGTCTGGTCTTCGCTTGTTTGAGGTAACAAATAACAATGCCCATTCATGGGTGGAAATCTATTTCCCTGAAATGGGCTGGGTTCCATTTGAACCAACTCAGGGGTTCAATAATAATGTACAATTTAACTTTGACAACGCAGGCCAAAATACGAGCCAGCCGGAAGCGGAAAAGCCAAACGAGACTGAGGCTCCTGTTAAGCCGGACATGCCTGATGAAGCATCGGCAGAAAAATCGCCGTTTTCGGTAAAAGAGCTTTGGGACAATCTGGGAGCTTTCTTAAAAGATAATTGGAAAGTAGTCGCAGCAGCGATATTGGCAGCAGGTGTGCTTGTTTTCGTGCTTTTCCAGAAGAGGGGAAAATGGATGCCGCATTATTTTATCTGGAGATTTAAAAAGACAAATAATGATGAGCATTTTCCTAAAGCTTATCTTATTCTTTTAAAAGAATTGGACCGGTACGGGCTAAAGCGGAAAAAGGGCCAAACCTTAAGGGAGTATGCCAAATATATAGACAGCTTTTTCTCAACAAAGGAAATGAGCAGGCTGACAGCCCACTACGAAGAACTTGTTTACAGGGGAGTTCTAAAAGAAGGAAGCTGGAATGACACGAAAGAATTGTGGGAAAATTTAATTAAAAAGACAATAGCTTGACCGGGATTTGGGGCTGTTGTTACAATAGGCAAATAAGACAGCGGCATATTGTTCGGATTTTGCCGAGTATTACAATTAAATCATGCAACCTTCATATATCCTCGATAATATGGTTCGAAAGTCTCTACCGGATCGCCGTAAATGATCTGACTATGAAGGCAGAAGAAGCTTTTTGCTATACGTGAAAACCGAAATTCTGCCTTCACTTTTTTTGTGGAGAAAGAGTTCCGGTTTTTTTTATTGGCCAGCTTCTGGCTGGCAGTTATATGAGTTGCAAAGAAATTATATTTTTACTAGATATTTTACCTGCAGGAGAGAAGACTAAAAGTAAAATAACAAATTTAATGAGGTGAACAGTGTGACGGGGAAAACAGAACTTCAAAATCAAGAAATGATCGTAGTGCTGGACTTTGGGAGCCAGTACAATCAGTTAATCACACGCAGAATCCGTGAGTTTGGCGTATACAGTGAGCTGCATCCGCATACGATTACAGCTGCGGAAATCAAAGAAATGAATCCAAAAGGGATTATTTTCTCTGGCGGTCCCAACAGTGTTTACGGCGAAAATGCTTTCCGCTGTGATGAAGAAATTTTTGAACTGGGCTTGCCGATTTTCGGAATCTGCTATGGCATGCAGCTGATGACTATGCATTTTGATGGTAAAGTAGAACCTGCGAAACACCGTGAATACGGAAAGGCGATCATGAAAATTGAAAATGAATCCAAGTTGTTTACAGATCTGCCTAGAGAACAGACGGTCTGGATGAGCCATGGCGATCTTGTCGTAGAGGCTCCCGCTGGTTTTACAGTGGATGGTACAAATCCATCATGCCCGATTGCAGCTATGAGCAATGAAGAGCGCGGTTTATACGCTGTTCAATTCCACCCTGAGGTTCGCCATTCAGTTCACGGAAATGATATGCTGAAAAACTTTGTGTTCGGCGTTTGCGGCTGTACAGGCGATTGGTCAATGGAAAACTTCATTGAGATTGAAATGGAGAAGATCCGCCAGGAAGTTGGAGATAAAAAGGTTCTTTGTGCATTGAGCGGCGGTGTTGATTCATCTGTTGTTGCCGTCCTTATTCATAAAGCAATTGGCGATCAGCTAACCTGTATTTTCGTGGATCACGGCCTGCTGAGAAAAGATGAAGCAGAAGGCGTCATGAAGACATTTGCTGATGGATTCAATATGAATGTAATTAAAGTGGATGCCCAGGAACGCTTTATGAATAAGCTTAAAGGGGTTAGCGATCCTGAACAAAAGCGTAAAATCATCGGCAATGAATTTATCTATGTATTCGATGATGAATCAGCCAAGCTTGAAGGCATTGATTTCCTTGCACAGGGAACACTTTATACGGATATTATTGAAAGTGGAACAGCAACTGCTCAAACGATTAAATCTCATCACAATGTAGGCGGGCTTCCTGAAGATATGCAATTCAAGCTGATCGAACCGCTTAACACTCTGTTTAAAGATGAGGTGCGTGCGCTGGGAACGGAGCTTGGCATTCCGGATGAAATCGTTTGGAGACAGCCATTCCCTGGTCCGGGACTAGGTATCCGCGTACTTGGGGAAATCTCAGAAGATAAGCTTGAAATTGTGCGCGAGTCTGATGCCATACTGCGCGAGGAAATTCAAAAGGCAGGCCTTGATCGCGACATTTGGCAATACTTCACGGTTCTTCCTGATATCCGCAGTGTCGGTGTAATGGGAGATGCCCGAACTTATGATTATACTATTGGAATCCGTGCGGTTACTTCCATTGACGGTATGACTTCTGACTGGGCACGTATCCCATGGGATGTACTGGAGATTATTTCAACTAGGATCGTTAATGAAGTATCGCATGTCAACAGAGTGGTTTACGATATTACGAGCAAGCCGCCTGCAACAATCGAGTGGGAATAAAATACGAACATTAAGAAAATGCGGACATGAAAATGTTCGCTTTTTCTATTGACTAGGACTTTTTGAGGTGCTATGATAAAGAAGAATTAAATATGTCGTTTTACGTCGTATAATATTGGGGATATGGCCCAAAAGTTTCTACCGAGCTACCGTAAATAGCTTGACTACGAGGTAAGTGCAGATAGGGATGTTTTTTGCCATTATTCTTCTTTGTTTTCCCCTATTGCAAGCACGAGCCCAGTTGTCAATGCTCCGGTAGTCAACCCGGAGTTTTTTTTATTGAAAAAAATAAAGACAGCCAATAGGGGGAAGAGAAATGAAGAAGTACTTCCAGTTTGAAGAACTTGGTACTAACTACCGTCGTGAATTTATCGGCGGACTTACAACTTTTTTAGCAATGGCTTATATCTTGGTCGTTAATCCGATTACTTTATCGTTAATGGATATACCAGATTTGCCGGATGCCATGAGAATGGACTATGGTGCAGTATTCGTGGCGACAGCAGTAGCTGCGGCAATTGGATCACTATTGATGGGGGTACTGGCCAGGTATCCGATTGCGCTTGCTCCCGGTATGGGATTAAATGCATTTTTTGCTTATACTGTTGTATTAACGATGGGAATTCCTTGGCAGCATGCACTAGGCGGGGTTCTTATCTCAGGGATTATCTTTATCCTTTTATCACTTTCAGGTTTGCGTGAAAAAATCATTAACTCGATTCCTGCAGAATTGAAGTATGCGGTCAGTGCCGGAATCGGTTTGTTTATTACATTTGTCGGCGCTCAGAGTGCAGGGCTGATTGTCAATAATGATGCAGTTCTCGTTGGATTAGGCGATTTTACTGATGGGAATGTGCTTCTGGCTATTTTCGGGATTATCATAACAGTTATTCTCATGACAAAAGGAATGAATGGCGGAATTTTTATAGGAATGGTAATCACGACTGTTGTTGGAATGATTGCCGGCCTGATTGATGTTCCAGGAAAGGTTGTTGATTCCGTGCCAAGTGTAGCTCCAACGTTTGGAGCGGCATTCGGGGCATATAGCGACCCTTCATTCTTCTCAACAAGCATGCTGGTCGTTGTTCTGACATTCCTATTCGTTGACTTCTTTGATACAGCGGGTACTTTAGTGGGTGTTGCCAACCAGGCAGGCCTAATGAAGGAGAATAAGTTGCCGCGTGCAGGTAAAGCACTTCTGGCTGACTCAACAGCAACAGTAGTAGGCGCGATATTCGGAACATCAACGACAACTTCATTCATTGAGTCTTCATCAGGGGTTGCGGCAGGTGCGAGAACAGGATTTGCATCGATTGTAACAGCGGGATTCTTCCTGTTATCATTATTCTTCTTTCCTCTATTAGAGGTTATAACTTCTGCAGTGACTGCTCCGGCGCTCATCATTGTCGGTGTACTGATGGTTGCTTCATTAGGCAACATTGATTGGACAAAGTTTGAAATTGCAGTTCCAGCCTTCCTTACTATTATTGCAATGCCATTAACTTACAGTATCGCAACAGGAATCGCAATCGGATTCATTTTTTATCCAATTACCATGATTGTAAAAGGGAGAATAAAAGAGATTCACCCAATCATGTATGTGCTGTTCGTCATATTTGTTTTGTATTTCATTTTCCTGAAGTAATATTATGGATTGGGCCCGCTTGGATGCGGGTCTCTTTATTTTATTCAAATCAATCCGTTGACTTCCCGGACAGGCTTTAATACCATGAGAGTACATTTGTTTAATGGGCGGGGAGAAGAGAATGGGTGAGTATAAGGTTAAAAAAGTGCTTAATAATAATGTCCTCATTGGCAGCCACGAGTCATTTGGAGAAGTCGTTCTTATCGGCAAGGGGATTGGCTTCAGCCGGAAGTCTGGCCAGCCAATCGACTCTGCTTTGGTTGAAAAGCTCTTTGTGCTTAAAAATGAAAAAGAGCAGGAGAATTATATTAAACTGATGCCTTTTGTGGATAATGAATTGCTTGAAACGATTATCTCCTCGATTCAATTGATTAAACAGAGGGCGAACTCCATGCTTAATGAACATATTCATGTTGCGCTAACCGATCACTTGATGTTTGCGATAACTCGTCTGAAAAAAGGGATGGAAATGAAAAATCCTTTTCTTATTGAGACTAAGACACTCTACCCATTTGAATACGAAATTGCCAGCGAAGTTGTAAACCTTATAGGACAGCGAACCGGCATCTATTTGCCTGAAGGGGAGATCGGGTTCATTGCCCTTCATGTTCACAGTGCTGTGATGAACCGCGATTTATCCGAAGTCAATCAGCATTCTCAGCTGGTAACCCATCTAGTGAATATGATTGAAGAACAGCTGGACATTAAAATTGATAAAGACAGTATCGATTATATGAGGCTTGTCCGCCATATCCGATTCACCATTGAACGGGTTAACAAAGGCGAGGTGGTTGAAGAACCGGAAAAAATAACTTCCCTCTTGAAAGAAGAATATCCGGTGTGCTACAATCTCTCTTGGAAGCTCATTAAAGTAATGCAGCAATCATTAAAAAAACCAGTCTTTAATGCAGAAGCTGTTTATCTGACAATGCATCTGCAGAGGCTTCAAAAGAAAATAAATTAATTTCGATACTATCTTGTCAAGAAACAGGCAAGTCTTTACGTGTTACTGATTCGATCAGGCATGAGTGAAGAAAGGTAATTGAATTTAGGTAAATAGGGTATGATACCCTTGTATACACCTGAATTCTATCCTTTTTTTCCTCATGCCTTTTTTATTTTTTTAATGCTTGCCGCTATTAAATGAAAACGCTTAATGAGTAAAAAACTTTAGGGGGTTAACATATGTTTAAGAAAATATTTGGCGTCCTGCAAAAAGTCGGAAAAGCCTTAATGCTTCCAGTAGCATTACTGCCGGCAGCGGGTATACTGCTCGCTATCGGGGCGGCTTTGCAAAATCCGGCACTGCTTGAGCTGGCTCCATTCCTGGATAACAGCGGAGTTGAAATCGTTGCTCAGGTTATGCAAAAAGCAGGAGATATCGTCTTTGCCAACCTGCCTGTTTTATTTGCAGTTGGTGTAGCTGTTGGTTTGGCAGGCGGTGAAGGTGTAGCCGCACTTGCTGCCATCATCGGCTATCTAATTATGAATGTGACAATGGGAACGGCTGCAGGAATTACTGCAGAGGATGTAAATGGGCTTAATTATGCGAACATCTTAGGAATCCCAACTCTGCAGACAGGTGTATTCGGCGGTATCATTGTTGGTATTATCGCTGCTGCATTATATAACAAGTTTTTTGAAATCGAACTTCCATCCTATTTGGGATTCTTTGCCGGAAAGCGTTTTGTTCCAATTATTACGGCTGCAACATCTGTAGTACTTGGTTTGCTGATGCTGGTTATCTGGCCGCCAATCCAGGAAGGGTTAAATGCTTTCTCTCAAAACATGGTTCATGCGAACTTGACTCTATCCGCGTTTATTTTTGGATTAATTGAACGCTCATTGATTCCTTTTGGTCTTCATCACATTTTCTACTCTCCATTCTGGTATGAATTTGGACAGTATGTAACGAATGCAGGGGAAACAGTTCGCGGTGATCAGCGTATTTTCATGGCTCAAATCAGTGACAATGTACAAAACCTTACTGCAGGTACATTTATGACTGGTAAATTCCCGTTCATGATGTTTGGTCTTCCTGCAGCTGCATTAGCAATTTATCATGAAGCACGCCCCGAAAAGAAAGTGGTAGTCGGAGGCCTTATGGCATCTGCTGCGTTAACTTCTTTCTTAACAGGTATTACAGAGCCGCTGGAGTTCTCATTCTTATTCGTGGCTCCTATCCTGTTTGCGGTTCACGCAGTGTTTGCAGGTCTGTCATTCATGACCATGCATCTCCTGGATGTGAAAATAGGCATGACTTTCTCAGGCGGTTTGATTGACTATATTTTATTCGGTTTAATCAACCCTCAGACAAATGCCTGGATTGTCATTCCGGTTGGATTAGTATTTGCTGTAATCTATTACTTTGGCTTCCGATTTGCCATCCGCAAATTTAATTTAATGACCCCAGGCCGTGAAGAAGTAGAAGATGAAGAAACAGCTTCTTCAGGTAAAGGCGGAGATCTTCCATATGAAGTTCTTGATGCTATGGGCGGACAAGAAAACATCGCTCATCTTGATGCATGTATTACTCGTCTTCGTGTATCGGTAAACGATATAAAAAATGTAGATAAAGAACGATTGAAGAAACTTGGTGCATCTGGAGTACTGGAAGTAGGAAACAACATCCAGGCTATCTTTGGCCCGAGATCTGAAACAATCAAAGGTCAAATGAAAGATATCATGAGCGGCAAAAGACCGCGCACGGTTGAAAAAGCGCCAGAAGGCGGGGTTGAACAGCAAATTGAAGAAGTAAATCCTGAAGCTCTTCAGACAGAGCACAAGGAAGATCTTTTCATTTCACCGATCAAAGGAGAAATCAAACCAATCACAGAAGTACCTGATGCTGTATTCTCGGGTAAAATGATGGGCGATGGTTTTGCGATTGTACCTGCAGAAGGAACTGTTGTATCACCGGTGGATGGGAAAATCGTTAACATGTTCCCGACAAAGCATGCAATCGGCATCCTTTCAGATTCAGGCCGAGAAATCCTTATCCATGTAGGTATTGATACAGTAAACCTGAAAGGACAGGGATTTGAAGCATTAGTTGCTGAGAATGACCGTGTAGAAGCAGGGCAGCCATTGTTGAAAGTGGATCTTGATTATATCGAGAAAAATGCAACTTCTATCATCACGCCAATCGTATTCACAAACCTTCAACAGGGTGAAGGGATCAAGATTAATAAGCCAGGCGCTGTTGACCTTAAAGAAAAAGATATCATTGTCATCTCCAAATAGTAATATATAATATAGAAGAAACCAGCTGTATTTTAAGCAGCTGGTTTCTTTTGATTTAAATGCATAATAAAATCTTTTTTTGTTTTTTTGAATAACTTGTTGACCTTCTGGGCAATAGGTGATATTATAGAAAAACAGTCGCTTGAGACGTTAACAAGATTTGAAAGTTTTAAAAAAAGTTGTTGACGAAGTGATTGAGAAATGATATATTAATAAAGTCGCTTCTGAGCGGCGGATTGATCTTTGAAAACTGAACGAACAAAAACGTCAACGTTAATTCTTTAGTCTTTTTTGAAAAGACAACTTATGAGCTTAATCAACTCTTATATGGAGAGTTTGATCCTGGCTCAGG
>NZ_CAXQGS010000151.1:0-5777 GCF_964223445.1 Cytobacillus sp. | reverse complement strand
AGTTCAGACGTGTGCTCTTCCGATCTGGCAGAAGTCAGCATGGTGGAAGGTAAAATAATCATTGTTGCACCATTTAAAGATTCACCAGCTGAAAAAGCAGGGCTGAAGCCGAAGGATGAAATTTTAAAAGTGGATGGGGAAAGTGTAGAGGGTCTTGATTTATATAAAGCTACCATGAAGATCCGCGGCAAAAAAGGCACAAAAGTAGAACTTGAAATTGCGCGCCAGGGACTTAAGGAACCTTTAAAGGTAGAAGTAAAGAGAGATGAGAGTCCACAAATTACGGTATTCTCGTAAATCAAGAAGCAAAGAGGGAAAAATGTAGGATATCTGGAAATCACCTCATTTTCCGAAGAGACATCCAAGGAATTTGCAAAACAGCTGAGTGAAATGGAGAAGGATGGGATCGAAGGGCTTGTAATCGATGTGCGCGGAAATCCCGGTGGTCTCCTGACATCAGTACAGGAAATCCTGAAAGAATTGGTTACCGCTGATAAGCCATATTTACAGATAGAGAAACGAGATGGAGAAAAAATGAGGTATTTCTCCACACTTGAAAAGCCTAAAACCTATCCGATTGCTGTTCTTGTAGATAAAGGGAGTGCCTCTGCATCGGAGATTCTTGCCGGCGCTTTAAAGGAAGCGCAGGGTTATGCCATAATCGGTGAAAATTCATTTGGAAAGGGCACAGTTCAGCAGCCAGTTCCGATGGGAGATGGCAGCAATATCAAGCTTACATTGTTTAAATGGCTGACACCAGACGGAAACTGGATTCATAACAAGGGAATCAAACCAACCCTCGAGGTCAAACAGCCAGACATCTACCAAACGCATCCTTTGCAGGTGGAGAAGCCTTTGGCCATCGATATGAATAATGAAATGGTGAAGAATGCACAGGAAATTCTGGCGGGCCTTGGATATGCTCCAGGACGGACGGATGGCTACTTCAATGATTCCACTGCAGCTGCTGTAAAAGCATTTCAGAAGCAAAAAGAGCTTGAAGGAACCGGCCGGATAGACAAAAAAACAGCAGCAGCGCTCGAACAAGCAGCCATTGAAGAAATGAAAAAAGAGCAGAATGACCTTCAGCTGCAAACGGCTCTGAGATATATTGCAAAATAATAGTTGGTGACAGGCACCACCCGGTTTTTGTCGAAAACATCATTTCTTATATAACTGGTCTAGTACTGGTCTAGGTGCCTGTCACCCGCTATATAGCAGAAGGGATTTTCCTTCTGCTATTTTTTGTATTTGTGCCAGATTGGGATAGGTTTTGGAAGACGCTTTTGGTAGAATAAAGAGTAATAGAGTTTTCTGTTTGTTACATAATTCATGAGAATTTATTTATAGAGGCTGGTGGCAAGTTTGATAGAGGAGTGGATTTTTGAGTTTTTAAAAGGAACGGGAAAGCTGCTGCTGAACCCGGTATTTTATTACCTGTTTTTTGCAGCTGCATTTTTGGGGGTTTCCCGTGTAAAGCGAGAGCGCAAAGACTTTTCAGTTCGTGCGGAAAATGCTTATTTTGAGCTGAGGCAGCTTCTTCCTCTTGGGATCCTGGCAGGTCTTTCAGTGAGTATCGTGATGGTCGGTGCAGGACTTATCGTACCAGTGGAAACGATTGTTTTTACTGCTGCTCTAACGTTCTTGTGGAGCTTTACGGCAAAAGTGAGATGGATGGCGCCTGTTTATACCCTGGGCTTTGCATTTTTCGCAACCATGTTTGCTGCTGAACAGAAATGGCCATTGCCATCATTCGCCAAGACATCAGCAGACCTTGACTCTTCCATCTTTCCATCCATAACTGTTCTCCTTGCTCTTCTTGTTATAGCAGAAGGCTTCCTGATTATAAGAAACGGCCGGAAAGGCACATCTCCCAGGCTTGTAAAGAGTAAACGGGGCCAGACCATTGGCATTCATGAATCAAAAAGACTCTGGATGGTGCCTGTGTTTCTGCTTATTCCCGGTCAGGCACTGCAGATGCCGTTTGATTGGTGGCCAGCGATCCCGATTGGCGGGGAAACGTATTCGCTCATTCTGGTTCCTTTTTCGATAGGTTTTTACCAGCGGATCCAGGGCACTCTTCCTAAAGAGGCAACAGCACTGCTTGGACAAAGAATCAGCGTGTTTGGCATACTCCTTTTGCTAATTTCATCTGCAGGCTACTGGTATCCGCTTGCAGCTGTGGGAGCAGCAGCACTTGCTATCATTGGGCGTGAATTCATCTCTCTCCGCCAGAGAATGACAGAGGATCAGGCACCGTTTTACTTTTCCAAGCGCAATCAGGGAATCATGGTGCTTGGAGTAGTTCCGGATTCACCGGCTGATAAAATGTCTCTTCAAGTGGGAGAGGTTGTTACAAAAGTTAATGGTGTGAAAATCCATGATGAAAAAGGCTTCTATGAAGCGCTGCAAAAGAACGGGGCTCACTGCAAACTTGAGGTTCTTGATGTGAACGGCCAGGTACGCTTCGTCCAGCGCGCTCTTTATGAAGGGGATCATCACGAACTTGGGCTGCTGTTTGTGCAGGAAGAGAAGAAATGGGATAGTGAAGCCGTGTAATCTTGAAAATAACTTCTAAACCAGTATTTCAGCCAATGGATGCTGGTTTTTTGTTCTTCAGGTGAGGAAGGAAAGCAGTGGATACTAATTTAAGAGCAGCTTAGAGTAAGTTCTGGACTGCATTCTGGATGAGAAGTATATCATTAAAAATTTGTTTTTTTATCTTTATATTTTTACAGCGATCCATTTCGCCTGTCAGTAATAGAAGTTCCTTCTTGAAAATGTCTATTGTACTCATGTGTCTGTTCACTCCTGGCTTTTAAGTGAGGAAAGTTGGAATTTGTAGTTCTTTATACCCTTGGTCAGATGGATTGAAACCAAAAACTGAGATATTTATGAGTGAATGTATCTAATTTGTGGGGTGTCATTTTTAATTATATGGATGAATTTTTTTCGAAACCTTTTCAATCCCCATTCGTAGTAGAAGTAGCATCTTCTTAGGAGTAAACACACGAATATGATATTCTTTAGTTAATCCATTCAAAGAAAAAGGTGACATTGTGGCAAAGAAAAAACTGCAGTACTGGACTTTGCAATTGCTGCTTATCTTAACCATTATTTATGTATCAACAAAAATCTCATTTCTGTTTGAGCCGGTGGGCATATTTGTATCTACCTTGTTCTTTCCAATCATTATATCGGGATTCCTATATTTCTTGCTGAACCCGCTGGTAAGATTGCTGCAGCGCTATAAGGTGCCCAGGACGGCAGCGATCTTGATCATTTATGCAGCAGTTATTGGGTTGGTGATGCTGGTTATTGGCAACATCGCTCCGCTAATCAGCAGACAGGTGACTGAATTATTCAACGACCTGCCGGGATATGCGAAAACGACAAGAGACTTTGTTAATTCAATGTCAAACACCGAAGAGTTTAAATGGTTTTTGACGCAGGACTACGTATCGCTTGAAGAAATTGAAGCCCGCATTATGGAATATGCCAATACCCTGCCAAGCCGCGTTACGCAGGGGGTAGCAGGAATTGTCAGCCTGGTCACCAATATTGCGATCACAATTGTAACGGTGCCATTCCTGCTGTTTTATATGTTCAAGGATGGCGATAAGTTCCCGGCAGCTGTTTCCAAATTTCTGCCTGCTTCATACAGGGAAGAGGGAGTTAAAACACTTAAAGAAACAGGAGAAACACTTTCTTCTTACATTCAAGGACAAATTACAGTGGCCTTGTTTGTGGGAACACTATCGTTTATCGGCTATTTAGTCATTGACCTGCCATATGCACTTGTCATGGCGCTTATTGTGTCCATAACTAATATCATTCCTTATGTCGGACCGTTTCTTGGTGGTGCACCTGCTGTTATCGTTGCACTTTTTGACTCACCGACTAAAGCATTCCTGGTTGTCGTGGTCATTGTGATTGCCCAGCAGATAGAAGGGAATGTGCTGTCGCCGCTAATTCTCGGAAAAACCTTAAACACACATCCAGCCACCATCATCATCCTATTGCTGGTTGCAGGCAATCTTGCCGGCATCCTCGGCATGATTCTGGCAATACCTACTTATGCTGTGACCAAAACGATTGTTTTGAATACAGTTAGATTTTTAAGGGCGAGGAAGACAGCGAATGACGAAGCGGTAACTTAAATTGAGTAGCTCCTTTTAAGAGAAGGGGCTTTTTTTATTGCTGGATTTATCTAACATAATTCATCAATATGTTACAACCTGTTGGGTTTATCCAGCATGTTATAAGATTTATCTACCATGATCACTATGTTATCTAACATGTATTATAATTTATCTAACATCTCACACTTTTAAGGCGGGTTTTTTACAAGTTAAAATAAATCGAAAGCAGTGATCCAAATGTGTTTAATCCTTTTCGCATACAAAGTTCATCCCGTATACAAGCTTATCGTTGCTGCTAATCGCGATGAATTTTTTGAGCGCCCGACTGCACCGGCCCATTTTTGGGAGGACCATCCCTCTATTCTGGCTGGACGCGATTTAAGCAAGATGGGGACGTGGATGGGTGTCACTAAGAATGGACGATTTGCAGCTCTTACAAATTACCGCGATCCGAACGAAGTGAGAGATGGAAAGAGGTCAAGAGGGGATCTGGTGGCAGATTTCTTGAAAGGCAGTGCTTCGCCTGCTGATTTTATGAAAATAGCATCTGAACATCGCAGCAGCTATCCCGGATATAATCTTCTTGCAGGCAATTTGGAGGAGCTCTTTTATTATTCGAACGTGGAAGATAGAATAGAGCAGCTTGCAGCAGGAGTGTATGGGGTCAGCAATCATGTGCTGAATACCGGGTGGCCAAAGGTGGAAAAGGGGAAGGAGGCCTTATCTAAGATAATAGATCATGCATCTGGGGATTTTACAGAAGACTTGTTCACACTTCTCCAGAATGCAGAACCTGCCCCTGATGACATGCTTCCGAAAACAGGAGTTTCACTTGAGTGTGAGCGGATTCTGTCTCCTTTATTTATCAAAAGCGATGGCTACGGAACCAGGAGTTCAACAGTGATGCTTATGTCAGAGGATGAGATTTTTTACAAGGAAAGGGTACATATAGGGGATGATAGGCAGGATCAGGAGTTTATCCTTCAAAAATAAGAAGCCAGCTCAGGCATTAAGTAGTTCAGTTCAAAGGTGGAAATATTTAAATAACAGATGTTCTTACAAGCGAATTAGCATTAAATTCGCTTGTTTTTTTGTTATTATCAGAAGGATTATTGAGTTTTAATATTAAAAATAGCAACAGTTTTAGCATAGGTTTTAACAAAAGAACAATTAGTGGTGACACTAGGAAATATGTGTTAAAAGAATTGTTAAAAACGGTGTTAAATATGCAATCAATTATAGAAATTATAGTAGCTGTTCGGGGTGCAGAGCATAATTGTCTGCAAGGAGGTAAATACAATGGACAATCGGTTAAAGTGACAATTGAAGGAACGACTGAAACGCCGTTTTGGAAACCTGATTTAAAAATGGAAGTAGTGAAAGATTTATTAGAGACAGCCGATAAAGAGGAATTTTTTGAAGATGGAATAGAAGAAGAATTTCATCTACATATACAGGAAATCAGGGAGCTACTTGATGCTATTAAAAGGTAAATAAAAAAAGATTTATTTTTTAAGATTGATGCACATAACCCTGTCAAGTAGACATTGAAAAAAGAGTATACTAAGCTGCGGCCTTTTCTCGATATTCTATCGGGGAAAGGTCGTTTAATTTACTTTGAAAACGGTCTTGATT
>NZ_CAXQGS010000150.1:0-11730 GCF_964223445.1 Cytobacillus sp. | reverse complement strand
GCCTTGATCAAATGCATGGAATCTATTCTTTTGGACAGTTTACAGCGGCGGTGGAGGCCTGGAATTCTTCAGACATCAGGCATCCCCTGTCTGCTGCCGGTCATGGGCCGGAGAATCTTTTCTTTTTTGATACAGAGACAACAGGTCTGGGCGGAGGTACTGGCAATACTATATTCCTGCTTGGCCAAGCCAGTCTGCACGGGAGTAAAATAAAGCTGAAGCAGCATATCCTTCCTCAACCTGGAGCCGAGATTCCATTGTATAAGAGCTTTCTTGAAAGCATTGATTATTCAACAATGGTGACATACAACGGGAAGGCTTTCGACTGGCCGCAGGTAAAAACAAGGCATACCCTTCTTAGGGAGCATGTACCAAAACTTCCTCCATTTGGCCATTTTGATTTGTATCATGCAGCAAGAAGAATGTGGAAGCACAAACTCGAGAGGATAAAACTTGGTGCAGTAGAAAAGGATGTTTTGGGGATTGAAAGAAAGGATGATATTCCGGGTTTTCTGGCACCGATGATCTATTTTGATTTTGTGGAAAGAAAAAATCCTGAAGGAATGCTGGGAATCATAAAACATAATGAAATAGATATTTTATCCTTGATCAGTCTGTATACACATCTTTCTTTCCAAATAATGCAGCTGGATGAAAAACAGACTCCTCGTGAGGTCTATGAAGTAGGAAGATGGCTTTCAACACTGGGTGAATCTTCACAGGCGAAGACAGCCTTTAATAAAATATCCGGAGGAGAGTCTTCTGAAGCTTTGAATGCCAGGTTTGCACTGGCTTTTGAGCATAAGAAACATAAAAACTGGGATGAGGCGGCAAAATTATGGAAGGATATTGCTGAAAAAGGCTTGATGAATATGAAGGTAATATCATGCATTGAACTGGCCAAGATCTATGAGCATCGCTTAAAGGATATAGACCAGGCTATTATGTACGCAAAAAAAGCTTTTAACATGATGAAAGAAATCTCAGGTGGCGAAACAGAAAAGCTAAAAATTAAACAGGAAGAATTACATCGGCGGATTGTACGGCTTGAACGAAAGTTTAATCGAACTTAAATTTCCCTGTAACATAATTTTAATATACCAGACAAAAAAATCCACTATTTCCTAGTTGTATGTACTTCTCCTAACAGGTAAAATTATAACTTGTGTGGTACTTTTTTAGGAATTTTATATAGTGGGGCTGGTAAAATGTATAAAGCAATCTTATTTTTATTCTTCCTTGTAATTTTCACTACAGCAATCGTTTTCTCCAATTTAAAAGACAGTTTCTACAGTATGCTCTAGGGCTAGTACCTAAAAAATAGGTATTTTCATTAGTACAAGATTACTCTTTCTCACATAGGTTGTTAATGTAAAAACAATTTCGAAAGGGGATCTTTATATGTATTGCAGACCAAGACCTTCGCAGGTGATGCCTGCTGTTGTTCATCCGACAAAATGCTGTGTAACTCATTCGTTCCAGAACATTGTGGTTCCACACATACATCCTACACATCATACTCATGTAAACCACATTAACTATGAGAATCAGCATTCTTTCCCGCAATCGCAGTCTAACGTGAACCAGGTGACACAATCGAATGTTAATATGGGACCAAGACCAGGCGTGGCAGGTGCATATAGCCCAGGAATGGGTCCAGGTATGGGAATGGGCCCAGGCATGGGAATGGGTCCTGGGTATGGCGGACCAGGTACTGGCGTAGCAGGAGCATCAACCGGTATGGGTCCAAAACAAGGGCCGAGTTTTTCCGGCAGATAATAAACAAGGGCTTTATGCCCTTGTTTTATTTATATAAATATCAATGGTACTAAAATAAGTCCCAGGCAGATTTCTTTAAGGAGTTTTTGCAATTGGCAAAAGTAGCAGTTATTTCGGGGTACAAGCCTTTTGAAGTAGGGATATTTAAAAATGATGACCCGGCAGTCGGCTATATAAAAAGCGCCATAAGAAAAAGCCTGCTTTCGCTGATGGATGATGGGCTCGAGTGGGTTATCATCAGCGGGCAGCTGGGTGCCGAGCTTTGGGCAGCTGAAGTTGTATCTGATCTTAAGCTGGAAGGTTACGAAGACCTGAAGCTTGCAGTCATTACTCCTTTCTTGGAGCAGGAAGCGTCCTGGAAGGATGCGAACAAAGAATGGTATGAATCTATACTGCTTCAGGCTGATTTTATTGATTCAGTAACAAAAAAACCTTATGAAAACCCTCAGCAATTCAGATTAAAAAATCACTTTTTTGTCAGCAAAAGTGATGTGCTGCTTCTATTTTATGATTTGGAAAAAGAGGGCAGCCCTAAATATTTGTATGAAACCGCAAAAAAATATCAGGAAGAAAATGAATATGACATTAGACTAATCACCTTTTATGATTTACAATTGATTGTAGAAGAAGAACAATTCTCTCAGAGAGACATATTTGAATAATGCTCAGATAAATTGACAAATGTACATATCTCTGGAAAAATAGTATTAATTATGATTGGCGATATACTGAGGTGAGTGTCATGCTATCCGATAAAATTAAATTAACTGCAAAAGATATTTTGGAAAAAGAGTTTAAGACAGCCATGAGAGGCTATAAGCCTGAAGATGTTGATAAGTTCTTAGATTTGGTCATTAAAGATTATGAAGCCTTCCATCAGGAAATTGAAGATCTTCAGCAGGAAAATATGAGATTGAAAAAACAGGTTGATGAAGCTTCACGCAGACCGGCAGCACAAACTGCAGGTACAACCAATTTTGATATTCTAAAAAGATTATCAAATCTGGAAAAACACGTTTTTGGCAGTAAATTGTACGATTGACAGGAATTGTCAGTTTTTCCTGTTTAAAACCATTGCTATTCCATCACAGATTACATATAATATTCATTGTGATCATTAATAGCGTTCGGGTAATCGCTGCAATATACTTTATATTGTAGAGGAAAGTCCATGCTCGCACAGGCTGAGATGCCTGTAGTGTTCGTGCCTAGCGAATTCATAAGCTAGGGCAGTCGGAGCTAGCTCTGGCTGACGGCAGGGAAAATGCCTAAGTCCTTCGGGATATGGCATGAATACCTTGAAAGTGCCACAGTGACGTAGCCTTTTCAGAAATGAAAGGGGTGGAACGAGGTAAACCCCGCGAGCGAGAAACCCAAATGATGGTAGGGGCACTTTCCCTGAGGAAATGAACAACGGGAAGGACAGGCAGATGCCTGTAGATAGATGATTGCCACCTGAGTACGAGACATATGTCGCTTGCAGTACTACGGTACAAAACATGGCTTACAGAACGTTATTAGTGAGACAGTATGAGTGTTATAAATTCAAGCTCTCCTTTTTGGGAGAGCTTTTTACTTTTCTGCCATGCTGGCTAAAATAATGGGGCCAAACAGGCATACGTTGCGGCTATGTATGTAAACAGATATACTTTATGTATTAATAACCAAGTTCAGTTTGGGTATACATATATAGAAATAAGAATTTAGGTAAGGTGAAAATATGTCTAAATATGATTTAATCGCCACAACGGCTATGGGGCTTGAGGCACTCGCTGCCAAAGAGGTGCGCGATCTCGGATATGAATGTGAAGTTGAAAATGGCAGAATAACATTTAAAGGCGATGAAGCTGCAATTGTACGGTCGAATTTATGGCTGAGAACAGCAGACAGGATTCGCATAAAAGTTGGAGAATTTAAAGCAACAAGTTTTGATGAGCTTTTTGAGAAAACAAAATCGCTGCCCTGGGAAAAGTATATGCCTGAAAATGCCGAATTTCCTGTATCAGGAAAATCTGTGAAGTCCAAGCTTTTTTCCGTTTCTGACTGTCAGGCTATAGTCAAGAAAGCAATAGTGGAACGAATGAGAACGAAGTATCACAAGTCAGGCTGGCTCGAAGAAAATGGGCCGTTATTTAAAATAGAAGTTGCTCTTCATAAAGATGTAGCGCTTTTGACCATCGATGCCAGCGGAAGCGGCCTGCATAAACGGGGATATCGTGCAGGGCAGGGGGAAGCGCCACTGAAGGAAACACTTGCTGCTGCATTGGTTATGCTGACTAATTGGAACCCGGATAAGCCATTTGCAGATCCTTTCTGCGGATCTGGCACTATCCCGATAGAAGCAGCGTTAATCGGCCAGAATATTGCACCAGGTTTTAATCGTGAATTCATATCGGAAGGATGGTCATGGATACCTGAAAAAGTCTGGGAAGATGCAAGGAATGAAGCTGAAGACCTGGCGAATTATGATCAGCCTCTCGATATTGCAGGTGCTGACATTGATCACAGGATGGTGAAAATAGCTGAAGAAAATGCATTTGAAGCTGGATTGGGAGATTTAATAAACTTCAAACAAATGCAAGTGCGCGATTTTACGACTGCTAAGGAATATGGTGTCATTGTCGGAAATCCTCCATATGGGGAAAGACTTGGTGAGAAGTCTGCGGTACAGCGAATGTATGCTGAAATGGGGAGTGCATTTGCTTCTCTTGACACATGGTCCATTTATATCCTGACCTCAGACGAAGAATTTGAAACTCACTTTGGAAAAAAGGCAACTAAGAAACGCAAGCTCTTCAATGGTTTTATTCGCACTGACTATTACCAGTACTGGGGAAAAAGACCGCCAAGAAATAAATAGTATTAAAAAACAAAAGCATAATTCCTTCTGAAACTGTATAGAATATCTCTATCTGATTCTTTTTTTCATACCATAAGAATCTATATTCTATTTCGAGAGCTGTCTAGCTCCAGCGCCTACCCCTCGAGGGATTGTCGGGGGCGGGCAAGGCGCTTGCGCTTTTCTAAGGAGGGGTGGCAATGAAGCATTCCAGCATCGATTTTTATAAAATTTCCCAGGCGCTGAATGGAACACTTGAAGCAATACAGGGAGATGGTGATCCATCAGCAGAAGCACTGGAGAGTCTAAGAAATGCACAGGACGAACTGCAGCAGGCATTGTCATTTTCTATGTCACGTGTCAACTGATCGTCAATATTGAGCAGGGCTGCCTTAAATAGCACCCCTGTTTTTTTATGTGAAAGATCAATATACGATTTTTTATAAATCTTGACACTTGCAGTATTTGAGATAAAATTATATGATGTTCATTTGATTATTAACAATCTAAATATGAAATAATGATAGAACTGAAATCAAAGCGTCTGGATAAAAAGGCGCTTTAACTTTTTAATTACGGAGGGGTAGCATGTCTAACCGAATGCCTTTTGCCGTATCCAAGAGCGAATCTTTTTACGAAAAGCTTAGTGAGTGGATCGGAGATGTTTTTTACGATATATTGCCTGAAGCAGGATTTGAAATTCGGGATGAGCAAATATTTATGGCCTTTCAGCTGGAGAAGGCATTTAAAGACAAGAGTGTTATATTTGCTGAGGCCGGTGTTGGGACCGGGAAAACGATTGTTTATCTTTTATATGCAATCAGTTATGCAAGGTACATAAACAAACCTGCTATTATCGCCTGTGCTGATGAGACTTTAATCGAGCAGCTGGTGAAAAAGGAAGGAGATATTGCCAAGCTGGAAAAAGCACTGGGGTTGAATATTGATGTCAGGCTGGCAAAATCACGTGATCAGTACCTATGTTTAAATAAGCTGGACAAGCTCGTAGCGAATGATGTTCATGATCATTATAACCGTATTTTTGATGATCTTCCTGATTTTGTTCAAACAGGCTCTTCCATGCAAAAGTTTGAGAGATATGGTGACCGGAAAGATTATCCTGATTTGCCGGATGAGCATTGGACGAAAGTTGCGTGGGATTCAATCCAGGATTGTTTTACTTGTGAGAAGCGCCACCGCTGCGGTCAAACTCTCCATCGGGAATATTACCGGAGCGCAAAAGACTTGATTATTTGTTCGCATGATTTTTATATGGAACATATCTGGACCAAGGAATCAAGAAAACGTGAAGGGCAGCTGCCCTTGCTTCCAGAGAGCTCCTGTGTGGTTTTTGATGAAGGCCATTTGTTGGAATATGCCTCCCAAAAGGCCCTGACTTATCGTTTTACTGAGCAGATACTGGAATCCATTTTGACAAGGCTCATGGCTAATGATGTACGTGAAAAAACGTTAAATATAATTGAGGATGCTATTTACCAGAATGAGCATTTCTTTATAACACTTTCCATGTCCGCTTCAGGTGACGCAGGCTCTGACAAGAAAACGATTGAAAAAACTGCCGATGTAATGAGAGAAGGCAGTAAACTGCAGAGCTTAATCAATACACTTGAGGAAGAACTGGTGTTTGAAAGCGAAATGTACGTTATTAATGAATATGACTTAAAAATTGTCGAAGAATATCTTGAGCAAATCGCATACTCACTTTCACTATTCCTAAAGGATTTAAAAGGAATTACCTGGTTTGAAGAAAATAATGGTGAAAGAACCCTGGTCATCATGCCAAGAATGGTGGAAGATATTATGCGGGAAGAAGTATTTTCCCAAAAGAAGCCGTTTGTATTCTCTTCAGCAACATTGTCAGAAAATAAATCCTTTGATTATATGGCAAAGAGCCTTGGAGTAGATGATTATTTATCTTTTACTGTAGATTCCCCGTTCGACTATGAAGAAAATATGGTCATTCGCATGCCGGAATTTGCAGAGGAATCATGTTTAGCGAAGATGGAATATATTCTGGAACAAATTAAGCTGACAGAAGGCAGGGCTTTAGTATTATTTAACAGCCCTTCTGAATTGGCAGAATTCAAAGCCTTTGCATCGGGAAAATTGAGTATGCCGATCTTTTTTGAAGGGGATGCAGAAATAAGTACCCTCGTGTCAAATTTCCAAAATGATGAGCATTCAGTCCTCTGCTCTGTCCATTTGTGGGAAGGTCTAGATATACCGGGAAGATCCCTGGAAAATGTGCTTATTTTTGGCTTGCCATTTCCTCCTCATGATCCGGTCTTTACAGCCAAAAGGGAAGGTTCATCTGATCCTTTCAGAGAGGTTGATCTGCCATATATGATTCTGCGGTTAAGACAGGGAATTGGGCGATTAATTAGAACACATGAAGACAAGGGCACCGTTCATATTCTGATGAATAAAAATGAAAACCAGGAAGTGCGTGAAACGATAATAAGGGTTCTGCCTTCAGAGCCATCCATAAAAAGCTGAACAAAGGCAGTGCCCCAAGCGGGCGCTGCCTTATTGTTAACCTCTCAAAAGCTGATTAGCTTCAGGTGTCATAAGGGCAGGGGTCCAGGCAGGCTCCCAGACAAGATTAACCTCGACAGCAGAAAATTGCTTCAGATCTTCGATGCAATACTTTACTCCGCTGACAATACTGTCATGGAGCGGGCATCCGGGTGTTGTAAGGGTCATGGTAATTACTGTCTTGCCATCATCGGGAAAATCAATATCATAAAGAAGTCCCAAATCAACCACGTTTATATTTAACTCAGGATCCATTACTCTTTTTAGATTGCTGAGAACTAATTCTTTTGGATTCAAGTTCATATCCTCCTATTTTTTTAAAACAGTAATAATCAAATAACAGAAAACAATGCTGGCGCCAGCCGTTAAAACCTGACCGGATAGGAACAGGACAAGGTGTTTATATGCTATGGAGACTGTCACACTGAGTATACCGAGAATGAAAGCGGAAAGAACCGGAATGGCTGCCTTGTCATTTATCATATCCTTTAGCGAAGGTACACTCTTTTTGCCGATTTCTTTGCTGTATTTCCAAGTCCACCATAGGAATGGCACAATTTTAAATAGATAACCCCAAATGCTCAATGCTACCCAAAGCATGAGATATGCAAATGCCAGATACCCGACGGTACTTTCAAGTCTGCCGGTTAACGAGCATATGAAAGCCCCCAGGTGGATGGCCAGTCCTGCAAGTATAGCGAGAAGAGCAAATCGAAATGAATAATCAAGCTTTTTCTTTACTCTTTTCTGCAGGATTTGCAGCATGTGCCAGGTGAAGAATGCAAATCCGCCTGCAAGGATCATTAATGCAATGGTAAGAAGTGAACTTTTCTCTGTGAAAAAAGAGATAACTGCGGCAGCCAGACCTGCTGCATAAACCGTAAAGACATATTTGGCCGGCTTCATGCTATAGCCATGAGACAAGGAAAACATGGGAACCATTTTATAGGAAAATCCAAAAATCAGGAGTGTAAACCAGCCCGCTGTTCCAAGCAGTATATGGCTTTTAAAGACTGCTTGATAATAATCAGAAATAAATCCTGTTTTCATGCTGTAGACCAGGATGATTCCCATTAGAATAACAGTTAACAGACTAATCAGTGCAGTTCCCACGAAAAGAGTCAATACATTAGGCTTCGCCTGCTGCCTTATAGTCATGAACATTTGCAGTAAAAACATTAAGATGCCACTTAAAGTAATCAGCCCAGGCAGCATCGCGCTCTCTGGAGTATGAAATAAACTATGGGCAAAATATAAGATTCCAAATGCAGTAACCGTAAATTGGAAAAAGCCAAACTTTTCATTCCATATAGGTGTAAGAAAGGCCACCGGTACGAGCTGATACATGGCTCCCATTGCAGTCATCAGCCCCCAGCCCAATATAAACAAATGAGCCGCTGACCAAATGGCGGGTATACGAAAATGACTGTTAATTATGGATTCCCCTTGAAAAAGAATGAGCGCCATAGATCCTATTAAACAGAGCAGGCTGAAAAGAATAAATGAAAAAGGAAGTTTGATATTGGTCTCATTTTTTGTATTGGCCAGCAACGAGATCACCTGCTTATTTTTTGATTTCAATTAAAAAGCTTCCGTCTTCCTGTTCGGAAGTTACATATTTGCAGCCCATTTCGTCCAGTTGTTCATAAAGAAACATGGGCCGCCTGTCATTTATAATTGATAAGGTTTCTCCCTCTGTCAAATCTTCAAGAGCCGCGAGTGTTCTCATCATCGGCTGCGGCGGCTCCAGCCCCCGGTTATCCAGTTTCATTTTGAAGCACCTCTCTTAGTAAAGGTCACTTTCCAATGCTTCTTTTCAATTTCTTCAGCTTTATATTCGAAGTCTTTAGCCTTTAATACTCCAAAAAGAGGGATGGGCTTAAACGGGGCATGAAGTATAAAAACATCATCGATATCAAGTTCAGCTATCGCCGACATGATTTTTTGGAACGGCTCCAATTTATTTTTTATATCCTCTCTTACATCAAGTTCAATAACTTTGTTTTCCATTCTGATCTCTCCTTTAATTGGCAGATGGTTTAATTTAGTTCTAATAACAGAAATCAATTGCCAGTGAGAATTGTTATTAATTGCTTTAAGTTTAACATCGGCAGCTCTTCAACTAAGTGACATATATCATATTTCGAAGAACATATTACAAAAGGCATTACTAATCTATGAAAAAAAATCATTAGGACAAAAAAAATCCGCAGATGCTTACTCTGCGGATTCTGCCTGTTCTTCAATACATTCAAAACAGATTGTTTCATTTTTTTCATTATGGACTCCGTTGAAGAATCCATCAAGACAGTATAGATCTTTGCCGCAAACAGAGCAGCTGCTAACTAATTCTTTCATTTTCGGTCACTCCCGGCTCTTTAATAATTGGGAACTCCGCTTTTTAAAGTATATGAACATGCCGCATACCGTTAACAGTAAAAGTGCTGCGGCGATCAAAAAACCTATATTGAAAGTTACTCCCAATAAACCTAATAGGGTGGAGCCGGCTACAACGCCCAAAGAAAAAAAGGCATAAAAGAGGCCAAACGCCTTTCCTCTTGTTTTTTCTGTTGTATGGCTGGCTATAAGGGCATTAATGGAAGGGAATAAAAGTGCAAACCCGGTGCCGTAAAGAACCATGCATAAAAACATGAATACAAGGGAAGAAGCTGAACTTAGCAGAACGAGGGCCATCCCAATAATCAGCATTCCTGCAAGCATGCTATTGTGGTGTTTATAGGCATCAAAAATATTATTAATAGGCAGCAGAAAAATAAGGATGGCGGTGATTCCGAAAGTGCTTAATAAAATCCCGCTGTATATCGAATCAAATTGCAAAGCTTCTACCTGAAGAGGAAGAAGGTAGGCAAGTGTCCCTTGAGCAAACATGAGTGAAAAAGCTCCTAAATAACTTGCTGCCAGCATAGGATTCTTTAATAATGGAAGCATTTTTTCAGAATGAGAGCTTTCTTCTTTTACTTTTTTCTGATACCCTGACGGCAAAAACACAAAGGCCAGGACTGCACTGCTGATCATCGTTGCCGCTATAATTAAAAAGACCCAGTTTATGCTGTAATTGGAAGCAATCACAGCGCCAAAAGCAGGCCCGACTATGGCAGAAAAGCCAACAGCTGCACCCGATACAGCCATTTTTTTACCCTGTTTGTCTGATTTTCCGCGGTCTGCAATGACTGTAAAAGCTGCAGGTACCAGAAAGCCGCCAAATAACCCATGAAAAAATCTTACTGTAATTAAATGCAAAGGTGTCTCAGCAAATGTATACAGTACTACAATAATGCCAGTTAAGGAAAGGCCAGAGACCAAAACTTTCTTTGCTCCGCTTTTATCTATCCAATAGCCTGCCAAAATATTGCCTATCATATTCGAGAAGGAATACATCCCAACAATTAATCCCACAAAGGCTGGTGAAGAGTCAAAGGATTTGGCAAAAGGGCTCATAATGGGGAGCTGGGAAAAGGTATCTATAAATGCTGCAATAACGATAAAGTAAATCAAATATTTCATGCTATCTCACTTTCTCGCGTCCAACGGGCAGTAAGACCTTCACTTTAGGACTCAGAGGAATCAAAAGAGAATAAGTGGGGGGCCAAACTGCCCGTAAGGGCCCGATAAATTCAACTAATAATCAGCGGGGAAAAGCGCCCCCGCTAATTGAAGTTTCACTTTAGGTTAGTTCACTTTACACCATTATAACTCTTTGGCCGGCAGGTTAAAAAGAAAAACAGCAAAGGGAAAAGATTATGATGACTTCCTTTTCAGAAAAGTATGATAAAATGTTAATATATTAGATATATAGGGGGTAAAATTGTGGCAGAATCATTAAAACAGACAGAACAGCAATTCCTTGATTATGTCAAAAAAATGACGGCCTATAATGAAGCCATCGGGCTGATGTATTGGGATATGCGGACAGGGGCACCCAAGCAGGGGCTGGAACAGCGTTCCGAAGTGATTGGAATGCTCTCTTCAGAAGTATTCAAAATGTCAACATCTGAGGAAATGGCTGCATACATAGCGAAACTTTCCGGCCGGGAAAATCTTACTGAAGTGACATTGAAAACTCTTGAAGAATGCAAAAGGGATTATGATCGGAATAAAAAAATTCCTGCAGAGGAATATACGGAGTATGTCATCCTGCAATCCAAAGCTGAGAACATTTGGGAAGATGCAAAGGCGGGCTCTGATTTTAAGATGTTTCAGCCATATTTGGAAAAGCTTGTTGAAATGAATAAACGATTCATTTCTTATTGGGGATATGAAGGCAACAAATATAATACTCTGCTGGATATGTATGAACCTGGTGTTACCGTTGAAACACTTGATCAGGTGTTTGGACAGCTGAGGGAAAAAATCGTCCCTCTGGTTCAGCAAATTTCCGAATCACAGAATAAACCGGACACCAGCTTTTTATTTGAACACTTTGCCAAGGACAAACAGCGGGATTTCAGCCTTAAAGTTCTTGATCAAATGGGCTATAACTTTAAGGCAGGACGCCTTGATGAGACTGTTCAGATCGGAAGAGCGTCGTGTAGGGA
>NZ_CAXQGS010000149.1:0-4039 GCF_964223445.1 Cytobacillus sp. | reverse complement strand
ATTCTTAACCTCATTTTCAAAGTCTACGGCATGAAGGACGATTTCGACCCCTTTTTTTAAGTCTGCATTTAATAGGGCAAGCAGACTTCCGCCTATTCCTCCGGCAGCACCTGCCCCCTCAATATGGCGGAACGGTTTGCCGAGGGTATTTTCGACCACATCTGCGAAATGCCCTAAATTCTGATCCAGCAGCTCAACCATCTCAGGTGTCGCTCCTTTTTGAGGGCCAAAGATCGCGGAGGCACCTCTTGGACCGGTCAAAGGGTTATCAACGTCACAGGCCACTTCGAAATGGACATCTCGAAGCCTTGAATCAAGACCTGACATATCTATTGCTGCCAGCTGTGCAAGCGGCCCTCCGCCTGGTCCAATTTCACTGCCAGTTTTGTCAAGAAGTTTACCGCCTAAGGCTTGAATCATTCCAGCTCCTGCATCATTTGTAGCACTTCCGCCAATTCCAATAATAATGTGCTGGACGCCTAAGTCCATTGCGGCTGCGATTAACTCTCCTGTTCCCCTGGTTGATGTAATGAAGGGGTTCCGTTTTTCTGAAGGAACCAAATGCAAGCCTGATGCAGCTGCCATTTCAATGACTGCAGTCTTTCCATTCCCCATTAATCCAAAGAATGCCTGAACAGGCTCCCCGAGCGGTCCTGTAACAGTCCGCTCTATGATCGAACCTTCCGTTGCATCCACCAGTGATTGGACCGTTCCCTCTCCGCCGTCAGCCATCGGCATTTTTTTGTACTCTGCTTCGGGAAAAATACATTTAAAACCTTTTTCAATGGCATTCGCAGCCTCAAGTGCCGATAAACTTTCCTTAAATGAATCCGGGGCAATCACGATTTTCAAATTTGATCCTCTCCCTTTCTATTAGCCAAAAAGCTTAAAGACTCCAAAAATAAGTGTAGAGATGACTGCAAGAGTTAATCCGATAAGCGATTCATATGGCATCAGCTTCAAGCGCTCTTTAATATCCATATTGACACTTCCTGCCGTTGCGTGGAAAAAGCTTCCGTGAGGCAAATGATCCAGTACGGTTGCTCCCGCATGGATCATGGCAGCGCCTGCAAGAGCTGATACTCCTAATCCTAAAATTGTACTGCCAAACACACCGCTTGCCACTGCTGTACCTGCAGTAGTAGATGCCGTAGCAGCAGACATAAAAATACCAGAGACAGGGGCCAGCAGATAGGCTGGAAGACCTGAAGAGGTTAATCCATTAATGATCACATCTTTTAAGCTTGAGTTTGCTATGATTCCAGCCAGGGTTCCTGTTCCAAGAAGCATAATGGCAACGCCTGACATCTTGTTTAAACCGGATATAGCATACTCATTGATTTTCCTTGTCTTCTTCATCGCAATCGCCCCGATAATTCCCCCGGCTGGAAGTGCCACCATCGGATCAATATTAATATCAAATAATGGGCGAAGCGCCAATAATATAATGGTAACCAGCGGCGCAATCATGGCTGTAATAAATAGTGGAAGCTTTGTATGGCTGTTTACTTCCACATCATCATTTGAAATAGCAGAACCCTTATTTACAAGTTTCTTTGCAATGAAATAGGTAACAGCAAGTCCGAATATGGCCGGGATGATTCCAGCAGCCATAACTGAAGTAAGCGGAACACCGAATGCGTCTGATGCTGCAATGGCATTTGGATTGGGTGACATGATGTTCCCTGCTTTCCCCCCGCCAATCATCGCCAGCAAAATGGCTGTTTTGGAAAGCTTTGCCCGTTTCGCGATAGCTAAAGCAATGGGTGATACGGTAATGACTGCCACGTCAACAAATACACCGACCGTTGTCAGGATCATTGTTGCCACCGCTAAGGCTAGAAGCGCTCGGGTTTCTCCCAGCTTTTTTACTATTGTTTCGGCAATCGAGGAAGCCGCACCAGATTCAATCAGCACACCTGCCAAAATACCGGCAGCCAGGATTCTGAGCACCGCCGGTATAATGCCTTTTGCTCCTTCCATCATTAAATTAACAGTGCTTGCAATATCTGCTCCTCCGACTAAGCCGCCTATTAAAGCACCTGCAACCATTCCATAAGCAGGCGGAACTTTTTTCAAGATTAATAGTATGGCAATGACTAAGGCTGTTATTGCTCCTAAAGCGCTTACAGTTACATCCACATATAGCCCTCCCCTGATGATTTGCTTATGAATCTATTGTAAGCGTTTGCCTTTTCTATTACATCGTGAATGATGATGAAAAAAAACGAATAGATCTCTCTATTAATTGTGCATTTGCACAATTACTGTAGGTCGTTTACTAATTTTGCCACATAAAGTTCGAAGAGCATCTTCACATTACGCGGGTCTTTTCCAGTAAGTTCTGTTATCTTATCAAGACGGTATCTCAGGGTATTGCGATGGATAAATAAGTGATCCGCTATTTTGCCAAGATCTCCTCCTTCTCTTATAAGAACATCAAGCGTATGTGCCAGTTCCCCTTTTTTATCCTGGACAAGGAGCCGGTCATAGTAGGAAAATGTATGTTCTTCCTTTTGGGCGAGCATGGATAGCTTAATTTCCAGCCAGTATTTTTCATAACTGTAATAATCGGCGTCAGGATGAATCTTTGGGCCAAGGACAGTCAGCTGCTGCGCATGCCGATAGGAGGACTTCAAGCCGCTTATGTTCTCCGATGTGCTGCCACTAGCTACTGCTGCTTTCCTCTTTGAAAGGCCGGCAATCCTCTTTAAAGCAGCGGTTTGTTCTGAGGGCTCCCCTGCTTTTAATATGACAATTTCATTATTGAACGTAACCCCTGTTAAATCCTGTTTTCCCAATTCAAAATGAATGTCATTTATCAGCTTTTGATTCATGGTTCCAAGGTCTTCGTGCAGCTTGAGCACAATGACGGTTCTCGGGATTTTCAGGTCATACCCCAGGAAGCCGGCTCTCTCTTCTAACCACGCTTCATTTAAGGGTTCTTCAGAAATAAGGAGGTTCACTATCTCACTTTGGAGGCGCTGCTTCCATTGTACTCTCTCCAGAAGAAACGATTGCTCCAAAACCAGTTCTGCTGCCATTTTAACAAGCTCTGCGAAATTCCGGATTTGCTCAGGTTCCCCCGTTATGCCGACTACACCAATAATTTGATTATGAAAACGGATGGGCAGATTGATTCCAGGCTTGGCCCCTTTAAGCTCGGCGGCACTTCTTTCATCAATCTCCACACTTTCCCCTTTTTTCAGGACCAGCAGAGCTCCATCATGAACCTGATTGATCCTTTCCTTTTCACCTGAACCGATAATAACGCCTTCTTCGTTCATAACATTTATGTTTTTGCTCAGGATTTTCATAGTCCGCTCCACTATTCCCTGAGCAAGTTCATGGGATAAAAAATGCACATTCCCCGCCGCCTTCCTGTATTGTTACTATCAATGTACCATAGTGGATTTGCACAATAAACAAAATAAAAAACCGTGTGTGAGGACACGGTTGAGAAGTTGATTATTTTAATGAGGACAGATATGCCCATTTACTTTCCCGCTCTTCCTCAGACAGACGATAGCGGTCATCCAGCAATTCGGCGAGAAGGTCATTTTTCTCAGCTGGGTGGATAGAAAGTTTTTTAATATGTTCACGGCATTTTGCCAGAAATTCTGAATATCCCGTCCAGCTTTCATCATATTGTTCATCCAGCTGTTTTTTTATCATCCGGGTCAGCTTGGGGCTTGCGCCATTCGAGGTGACAGCGATTTGAAGCGGTCCGCGCCTGACAGCTGCCGGAAAAATGACATTTCCGTCTCCTGCTTCATCAACAACACAGACAAGCTGACATGAATCCAGTGACCTCGCCAGCTGCTGGTTGGTTTCACGGATATTTGTGGCCAGAATCGATAAAAAAGCATCTTTAAAATCCTCAGGCTTCGCTTCCCGCTGAATGAGCTCATACCCTCTTTGATGGGCAAGACGAATGATATCGTCTGTAAAATCAGGAGCAACAAAAGTGATATGAGCCCGTTCTCCATCAAGGGTTTTCGCTTTTCGAAAGGCAATCCTGCCGCCGCCTGCAATAACG
>NZ_CAXQGS010000148.1:0-4339 GCF_964223445.1 Cytobacillus sp. | reverse complement strand
CTTCGCGCGCTTTTTGGATGTGCTCACGGTTCTGCGTGATCACAGCTCCTGTTAAGCCGTACTCCGTGTTGTTGGCGATTTCAAGCGCATGGTCGAAATCTTTTGCCTTTGTGAAGCCAACAACTGGCCCAAAGATTTCTTCCTGCATTAATCGTGCATCCGGAGCAAGGTCAGCAAATACAGTCGGCTTGATGAAGAAGCCTTTCGAGCTGTCTCCCTCTCCGCCTGTCATCAGCTTGCCTTCTTCTTTGCCGATTTCGATGTAGCTCATGATCTTGTCAAAAGCGCCCTGGTCGATTACAGGACCCATGTAGTTGCTTTGGTCTTCAGGGTTGCCCTGCGTTAATTCGTTAGTCAGTTCAACCACACGGTTAAGAACCTGATCGTATACATCTTCTACTACAACCGCACGTGAACATGCCGAGCACTTCTGGCCGGAGAATCCGAAAGCAGAGGCAACGATTGAAGTAGCCGCCAATTCAAGGTCTGCTTCTTTGTCCACAACGATTGTGTCCTTACCTCCCATTTCAGCGATGACACGCTTCAGCCAGATTTGGCCTTCGTTCAATTTAGAAGCGCGCTCGTTGATGCGAAGACCTACGTCACGTGAGCCAGTGAAGGAGATGAAGCGTGTGTCTTTATGGTCAACCAAGTAGTCGCCCACTTCTGCACCGCTTCCCGGCACGAAATTCAGAACGCCCTTCGGAAGGCCTGCTTCTTCCATCACTTCAACAAATTTCGCAGCCACAACAGGTGTTGTAGAAGCTGGTTTTAATAGAACTGTGTTTCCAGCCACGATCGCTGCAACAGTTGTACCGGCCATGATCGCAAGCGGGAAGTTCCAAGGAGAAATGATGATCCCCACTCCCAACGGAATATAGTCATAACGGTTATATTCGTTCGGACGGCTGTTGACTGGAACACCGTCTTTGATTGTTAAGATTTGACGTGCATAGTACTCAAGGAAGTCAATGGCTTCCGCAGTATCAGCATCTGCCTCGTTCCAAGGCTTTCCTGCTTCCTTTGTTAAAAGAGCAGAAAACTCATGCTTGCGGCGGCGGATAATCGCAGCAGCTTTGAATAAAACATCTGCGCGTGTTTCCGGCTTCACTTTTCTCCATGTTTTGAATGCTTCAACAGCAGCCTGCATCGCTTTTTCAGCAAGCTCGCGGTTTGCCTTTGAAGCACGGCCAACTACTTCTTCTTTATTAGAAGGATTGATGGATAAGATTTTTTCATCAGTGGAGATTCTTTCTCCGCCTATTAATAAGTCATAGTCCTGTCCTAAATAGCTTTCGACTGTTTTTAATCCCAGTAAGTATGCTTCACGGTTTTCTTCTGTTTTAAAATTTGTGAAAGGTTCATGTTTGTACGGCTGTACCATGATGCCATCCCCCTTTAATAAATTCGTTTTTTATCCACCATTTTATTATGCAAGAACTGTGCCAAATATAAAAAGCTGATAAATAAGTATTTTCATAAACTGAAGGCAAAATATTTTTGCCCTTTTTAAATCACTAATAGTTATTGGTGCAAATTTTCATTGCATATATTCGAATTAGTATATACTATTGAATAAACTGCCGAGTGAAGGAGATCACAATGAATCAAAGGGAATTTGAACAGCTCCAATTGAAAAGCAAGTTCTTTCAGCGGATATTAGATGAAATTGATGTTGGTGTCCATGTAGTGAATGAGGAAGGAAGAACAACATTCTACAATAAAAAAATGGCCCAAATAGAAGGCATGGATTATGAAGATGTATTGGATAAAAATCTGCTGGATGTATTTTCTTTCAACCAAGATGAAGACAGCACCTTGCTTCAGGCGCTCAAAAATGGCAGCAAAATTAAAAATGCCAAACAAACCTATTTTAACAATAAGGGACAGGAAATCACCACGATCAATAATACTTTCCCAATTATGGAAGATGGTGAACAGATTGGCGCCATGGAAATCGCACGTGATGTCACCAAGCTTGAAAAGCTGATCAGAGAAAATATGAATAAACGCGGAGACACCCGCTATACTTTCGATAGTATTATTGGCAGCAGCGACGAAATCCATGAAGTGATTGAAGCGAGCAAAAGAGCAACCCGGACAAGTTCTTCTGTCCTGATTATCGGGGAGACCGGCACAGGGAAAGAGCTCTTTGCCCAAAGCATCCATAATGGCAGCAGCCGCTCTTCAAAACCATTTATCTCCCAAAATTGCGCTGCTCTTCCGGACAGTCTGATAGAGGGTCTTTTATTTGGTACAAAAAAAGGAGCTTTTACAGGCTCCATTGAAAGGCCAGGATTGTTTGAACAGGCAAATGGCGGGACTTTGCTGCTGGATGAAATCAATTCACTTAATCCATCCCTGCAGGCAAAGCTTTTGAGAGTTTTGCAGGAAAAAACGATCAGAAGGATTGGTGATACTAAAGACCGGGCAGTAGATGTAAGAATTATAGCAACCATTAACGAAGACCCGATTGATGCTATCTCAGAAGACCGTATGAGAAAAGATTTATATTACAGGCTAAGTGTTGTTTCCCTCTTCATTCCCCCTCTGCGCGAGAGAAGAAAGGATATCCGGGACCTTGCACAATTTTTCATAGAAAAATACAATCAGCTATTTGGTATGAATGTAGCGGAAATCGATGAAGAAGTAATGAGCAAATTCGAGCAATACGATTGGCCGGGCAATGTACGGGAACTGGAGCATATTATCGAAGGGGCCATGAATCTGATTGATCAGGAAGAAGCGATCAGCTATGTGCATTTGCCTCTTCACTTCCGAAATAAGCCTCAATTCAAGGTGGAATCGAACGAAACCGGTCATTTGGAGGATTTGCTTATACAGAAAAACAAGCCTATTAAAACACTCGAACAATATATACAGGAAGCTGAAACCTACTATCTAAAGAAAGTCCTTAAACACCATGGCAATAATATAACCCAGTCCGCAAAATCCCTTGGCATGAGCCGGCAAAACCTGCAATACCGGCTAAGAAAATACGGAGTCAGGAAAGAAACAGCTGATTGATGCTGCTTGAGATTAAAATAATAGTTTCGCAGATAAAACTAGATTTTCGAGATTAAAATCTAATTTTAGCGGATAAAAAAATATTTTCCGCAGTTATATTCTAATTTCTGCAGATAAAAAACGAAAAGCTCCCCCCAGGGAGCTTATTTGTATAGAATATCGTCCCTAAGCGCTGCAACGCGGGTCAAAGCTTCGTCGATATCCCTCTCACTCACTCCAAAGCGGGCAAGCGCATCATGCAGATGCTTGGCAATCGCGTTAAAGTGTTCGGGCTGCAGGTTCATACCTTCATGTGCTTTCGCCATGGAATTGCCTGAATATTGATTAGGACCGCCTAATGCATAGCTGATAAACTTGGATTGATGACGTTTTTGCTTAACCATGTCCGTATGTTCAAAAAACTGATTGACAGTCGGATCCTTTAATACCAGTTCCTCATAAAAATAATCAACCACTTTTTCAATGGCTTCTCCGCCGCCTGCTTTTTCGTAAAGTGTCTGTTCTGCCATAACTATCTCTCCTTTCAACAAAATGTATTCTTTGACTAACTTAAAGTCCTTATTCAAAAATCTCAACAGAGCTCCCGTTTACTTTACCCTATCACTTCCTCAAAAAACAAAAGACTCCGAAGGTCGGAGCCTTATGACGCTATTTGATCTTTTTCTTCCATTTCTTTTCGTTCCTGATCACTCATGAAAGTAATTTTGTAGCCAAGCATGGCAAAGATAATAGCCAGGATCGGCACAGTGAAATTTAAAATCGCGTAAGGGGCATATTCAAAGGGATGAACGGCCAATGTTGACATAATAAATACCGCACAAGTATTCCATGGAATAAAAACAGAAGTGACCGTACCGCCATCTTCAAGTGCCCTCGAAAGGTTTTTGGATTGCAGATTTTTATCCTTAAATGCCTGTGTGTACATTCTTCCCGGGAGCAGAATGGAAATATACTGCTCTGCAGCCGCCACATTTGTAAAGAAGGCAGATAGCACGGTAGTTGCTACTAAGCTTCTTGCCGAACGGGCCAATTTCAGTATCTGTTCAACAATGGCTTTTAGCATGCCTGTCTGCTCCATAACTCCGCCGAAGGCCATCGCCACAATCGTAAGGGACACGGTGTACATCATATCGTCAATGCCGCCTCTATTGAAAAGCTCGTCCACCATTGTGTTTCCTGATTCAATCGAAAAGCCGCCCTGTAGAGTGTTGACGGCATCCCCCACAGCACCGCCCTGGACAAAAATATGGCATAGCCAGCCAAGGAAGACACCAACCGCAAGCGCTGGAAGTGCAGGCACCTTTTTTGCCAC
>NZ_CAXQGS010000147.1:0-38417 GCF_964223445.1 Cytobacillus sp. | reverse complement strand
CGTGTGCTCTTCCGATCTAAAACAAAATGGACATGATTGTTGTGCGCATCTGTTTCTGTTTTTATTTTACCCAAATAAAAACACAAAAGGAGGAGTCTTAAATGGCTCGTTATACTGGTCCAAGCTGGAAATTATCCCGTCGTCTTGGAATCTCTCTAAGCGGAACTGGTAAAGAATTAGAAAAGCGTCCTTACGCTCCTGGACAACATGGTCCAAACCAGCGCAAAAAATTATCTGAATACGGATTACAATTGCAGGAGAAGCAAAAGCTTCGTCATATGTACGGAGTAAATGAGCGTCAATTCCGCAATTTATTTGATAAAGCTGGCAAAATGCCTGGTAAGCACGGTGAAAACTTCATGATTCTTCTTGAATCACGCCTTGATAACGTGGTTTACCGTTTAGGTCTTGCACGCACTCGCCGTCAAGCTCGTCAGCTAGTTAACCATGGTCATATCATGGTTGATGGATCTCGCGTTGATATTCCATCATACCGCGTAGCACCTGGTCAAACAATTACACTTCGCGAAAAATCTCGCAGCCTTGACATCGTTAAAGAAGCAATCGAAGTTAACAACTACGTACCTGACTTCGTATCTTTCGATGCAGACAAGCTAGAAGGAACTTTCACTCGCATGCCTGAGCGTTCTGAACTTCCAGCTGAAATCAACGAATCTCTAATCGTTGAATTCTACTCTCGTTAATAATTTTAAACTGCCGATGCATTTCGGCAGTTTTTTTATTATCCGGAAATTACTGATTACCCAAAAGCCCTCCTTCACAGGAGGGCTTTTAAGTTAGTATTTAATTAAGAAATATTTCTTCTTTCCGCGGCGAATGACAGTAAACTGGCCTTCAATCTTGTCCTTATCAGAAAGAGTGTAGTCAAGCTCCGTTATTCGTTCGCCATTTACAGAAACAGCGCCATTCGTCACATCTTCACGTGCCTGGCGTTTGGATGGGGAGATTTTGGCAGCAACAAGCAAATCAACGATCCCCAATTCTCCGCCTTCTGAATGCTCATAGGATGGAACATCCTTAAAGCCTTGTTTGATCTCCGTAGCCGAAAGGTTTTTAATTTCTCCGCTGAATAACGCTGCTGTAATCTTAATAGCCTGTTCCAATGCTTCATTCCCATGGATCAGGCGTGTCATTTCTTCAGCAAGTGCTTTTTGGGCTTTGCGGAGATGCGGTTCTTCCTGAACAGAATTTTCAAGACCTTCAATTTCTTCACGGGATAAGAATGTAAAGAACTTAAGGTATTTGATTACATCCGCATCTGCTGTGTTAATCCAGAACTGGTAAAATTCATATGGAGATGTTTTCTCTGGATCAAGCCAGATTGCTCCGCTTTCCGTTTTGCCGAATTTAGTTCCATCCGCTTTCGTAACCAGAGGGATGGTCAGACCATATGCCTTGGACCCTTCAGGCGCCATTTTGCGGATGAGCTCAAGGCCGGTTGTGATATTCCCCCATTGGTCGCTGCCGCCAATCTGCATTTTGCAGTTATGATTCTCATATAAATGAAGGAAATCCATTGCCTGCAGGATGGTGTAAGTGAATTCAGTAAAGGATATTCCCGTTTCCAGTCTGGAAGAAATGGTGTCTTTAGCGAGCATGTAATTGACTCCGACATGTTTCCCGTAATCACGCAGGAAAGTAACGATATCCATGGAGCCTGCCCAATCATAGTTGTTAACCATGATTGCACCATTTTCACTATCAAAATCAAAAATCCTTTTAAGCTGGTTCTTAATACAATCCACATTATGCTGTACAGTTTCCAGCGTCTGCAGCTTCCGCTCTTCGCTTTTACCGCTTGGATCTCCAATGAGGCCAGTGGCTCCGCCAACAAGAACGATTGGACGATGGCCTTCTTTTTGAAAGCGCCTTAAAGTCAAAAACGGCAGCAGATGCCCGATATGCATGCTGTCAGCTGTTGGGTCTACACCGCAGTATAAAGAGATTGCTTCTTTTCCAAGAGTGTTCTCAATGCCCTCTTCATCTGTCTGTTGGTAAACAATTCCTCTCCATTGCAAATCTTCAAGTAAACTCATCTTAACTCCTCCTAATTAACGGCTATTTTCAAGGCATCAACAGGTTATCACCCAAACAAAAAACGCCCCTGCAAATATGCAGGGACGCATGATCATTTTTGCGCGGTACCACCCAAATTGAGGACAGCTGTCCTCCACTCTTTCAGAATAACGGATAATCCGTCCACTGCTATAACTGCTGTGCAGGTTGACAGTGAAAGCTCAGGGGAGTATTTCATCCTTCTATTTGTACCGGCTCGCAGCGAACGCCGGCTTTCTGAAACAGGGATAGAAGCATTACTGGGTTCCCATCAATGCCTGTAAAAATATTTACACGTCTTAGATAAAACATTTTTATCATAAATATCAGCCAAATGTCAAATGCCTGTGCAAAAAAAGGAAATTTCAGATAAATGACGAACCTTGTCATATTACTATGTCGCAATATGCTATAATAGATGTGATTTTAGGGGGATTGATATGATGAAAGAAAAGTTTCAGATATTATTTGATAAATTGAGGCAAACTCCGGGCCTTTTCGGAAATAAGAAAGCAGCTAAAGGAGCGAGTATAACGTACCAGGTTATCTGGAATCTTACTTTGCTTTTTATCATACTGGCTGTCATTGGCGGTGCATTCGCTGGAGGACTTGGAGCTGGTTATTTCGCGTCGCTGGTAAAGGATGAACCCATCCGATCCTATGCCAGCATGAAAAAAGATATTTACGACTATGAAGAGACATCACAAATATACTTTGCAAATAACGTATACTTAGGAAAGCTGAGAACAGACCTTGAACGTGAGGAAGTTAAGCTTGATGATGTTTCCGAGCACTTAATTAACGCAGTTGTGGCTACTGAAGATGAATATTTTTACGAACATGACGGAGTGGTGCCAAAAGCGATTATGCGCGCACTGTTCCAGGAAGTAACCAATTCATCTGTTCAATCCGGCGGAAGTACACTTACACAGCAGCTGATAAAGAACCAAATCTTAACGAATGAGGTTTCTTTCGAGCGGAAAGCAAAAGAAATCCTGCTTGCTTTGCGACTGGAGAAATTCTTTGATAAGAAAGAGATACTGGAAGCCTACCTGAATGTATCCACCTTTGGAAGAAATGCATCCGGACGTAATATCGCCGGAGTTGAAGCAGCTGCCAAAGGCATTTTTGGGGTGAGTGCAAAAGAATTAACTTTGCCTCAGGCCGCATTTATAGCAGGGCTGCCGCAGAGTCCATTCGGCTACACTCCTTTTACAAGGGAGGGAACGGTCAAAGAGAATCTGGAACCAGGTTTCTCCAGGATGAAAACCGTTCTTAAAAGAATGTATGACGACGGAAAAATTGACCAGAAGCAATACGAGGAAGCCTTGGCTTACGACCTGACTAAGGATTTCACTACGCCTTCAGAAAGCCCTTTGGAAAAATATCCATATTTAACGTATGAAATTGAAGAACGTGCAGTAAACATCATGACTAAGATTCTCGCAAAAAATGATGGATACGAAGAGCAGGACTTAAAAGAGGATGACGAGCTCCGAGAGGAATACAGGTCCCTTGCAGACCGGACGATCCGCCAGAATGGCTTCCAGATCCATACGACGATCAACAAAGATATTTATGATAAAATGCAGCAGGTTAAGAATAACTATCCTTATTATGGGCCAGACAAACCTGAGACGGTTAAGGACCCAGAAACCGGTGAAAATAAGCAAATCATGGAGCCCGTAGAGGTTGGAGCCATTTTGATTGAAAATAAAACCGGTAAAATCATCAGCTTTGTCGGCGGACGCGATCACAAACGTGAACAGCTGAATCATGCTACAAGCGCTCTAAGGCAAAATGGTTCAACCATGAAGCCGCTCTTAGTCTATGCTCCTGCAATGGAACTTGGAAAAGCAGCGCCCGGCACCATTCTGCCTGATGTGCCGCTATACCTAAGTCCAGGACTAAATAGACCTTGGCCAAAGAACTATACGAATACCTATAGCGGGCTGGTTTCAGCAAGACATGCTCTCAAGCATTCATACAATGTCCCGGCTGTAAAGCTCTATAAGGATATAGTCGGACAGCGGCCTGCCTCTTATCTGGAAAAAATGGGCTTTACCTCATTGATCGGCCCTGACTATACAAACTTATCTACATCCATTGGTTCTTTGGAATATGGGGTAACGGTTGAAGAAAATACGAACGCCTTTACTACATTTGCCAACGGCGGGAAGTTTATTGACGCCTATATGATCGAAAAAATCACAGATAAAGACGGGAACACTATATTCCAGAATAAATCCGAGCCAGTTGATGTATTTAGTCCGCAGACAGCGTACCTTACAATCGATATGATGAGAGACGTTATTAACAGCGGAACTGCTACATCGATTAAGAGCAGATTGAAGTTCAGTTCCGACTGGGCAGGGAAAACCGGTACTGGTACTGAATTCATAGATGCATGGTTCGTGGCATCCAACCCGAATGTCACTTTCGGCATCTGGTCAGGATATGATACGCCTAAATCATTGAAAGCCCCTGGTCCGCTAAGCTATAGTTTGCGCAATAACTATCTCTGGGCGGATTTGATGAATGCAGCATATGACGTCGCACCTGATCTTGTTGACCCGAGTGAAAGCTTTAAAATGCCGGGCGGAATCGTAAGGCGTTCATTCTGTGCCATTTCAGGCCTGCTTCCTTCTGAAGCCTGCTCAAGAGCCGGCCTTGTTGAAACAGACTTATTTAATGCAAAGTTTGTTCCTACAAAGGCGGATGATAGCCTGGGCAATGGAAAACTTGTCAGGATCGGCAACAAGAAATATATGGCACTTGATTCAACTCCTGAAGAATTTACAGAACCGGGATTGGTTGTGAATCCGGATTATATCGAAAAGCTCTTCGGAATTAAGGCGAATCCAAGCGACCTTATTCCGAATAAAGAACGCTGGAAGAGCATACTGACCAGTGCTGACCAGCTCAAAGATAACGGTAAAGCACCTGCATCCCCAGGCATAAAAGCTTCAGGCGAAACTATTACCTGGGGTGCACATCCTGAAAATGATGTAATTGGATACCGCGTCTATAACGGCGGCAAAAAAGTTGGGACAATAAAAGCAGGTTCCTCCCTTAGCTTTAAGGCTGGAAGCGGCTCGATCCATGTAACAGCCGTTGACATTGCCGGCAGAGAGTCGGCTCCTTCCAATGTAGTGGAAATCGGCAAAAAAACGGAAGAAGAAAAACCGAAGGAAGAGAAGCCAAAAGTGGAAAAGCCGAAGCCGAAAGAAGAGAAACCAAAAGATCCACCTCCAGCCGAGGAAAAGCCTGATGCTGAAAAGCCATCAGAACCTGGTGATGGTGAAGAAACTAATTAAAAAAAGCAGAATTCGAGTCGCCCAAACAGGGGCTGGAATTCTGCTTTTTATTTATAGAAATAACAATGCCAAGAATATATTCTGGATAATTTGTTAAACATTTTTATCAAAAGGTTTATAACAAACAACCTTGAAACAATAACAAAGACCGCTGCTCATTAATGCAGCGGTCTCCTCTATTAATCTTCCATTGTAGACAAATCGCCAGTTGGCAGGTCCAGTTCCCATGCTTTAAGCACCCGGCGCATAATTTTGCCGCTTCTGGTTTTTGGAAGTTTGTCGCGGAATTCAATTTCACGCGGGGCAGCGTGGGCAGCAAGGCCTTTCTTTACGAATTGGCGGATTTCTTCCACAAGTTCTTCAGAAGGTTCATGTCCATCTCGTAAAGCAACAAATGCCTTTATTATTTCACCGCGGACAGGATCCGGCTTGCCAATAACTCCAGCTTCTGCAACAGCTGGATGTTCGATCAGCTTGCTCTCTACTTCAAACGGACCTACACGTTCGCCAGATGTCATGATCACATCATCTACACGACCCTGGAACCAGAAATATCCATCTTCATCCATATATGCCGAATCTCCCGAAACATACCAGTCACCTGGCATAAAATAAGATTCATATTTTTGCTCGTTATTCCAGATGGCATTCATCATGGAAGGCCAGCCTTTTTTAATCGCAAGGTTACCCATGCGGTTTGGCGGCAGCTCATTTCCCTGATCATCGACAATGGCTACTTTAACACCCGGAATCGGCTTACCCATGGATCCCGGCTTAATTTCCAGGCAAGGATAGTTGCAGATGAGCTGTGCACCTGTTTCTGTCATCCACCATGTATCATGGATGCGCATATTGAATACTTTCATGCCCCATCTGACTACTTCAGGATTTAGCGGTTCCCCGACACTGAGGACATGCCGAAGGGAGCTTAAATCAAACTTTTTCACAACTTCATCGCCCGCGCCCATCAGCATGCGGAAAGCGGTCGGAGCACTATACCAAACCGAAACGCCATACTCCTCAATCATTTTATACCAAGTCTCCGGATTGAATCTGCCCCCGACAATGAGGTTCGAAGTACCTGTCAGCCACGGGCCGAAAATACCATATGAAGTACCGGTTACCCAGCCCGGATCAGCAGTGCACCAATAAACATCTTCTTCTTTTAAGTCCAGCACCCATTTGGCTGTCTGATAATGCTGAACCATTGCATTATGTACATGCAGAACTCCCTTTGGCTTGCCTGTAGAACCGGAAGTATAATGCAAAATAAGGCCATCTTTTCCGTCAACCCATTCAATTGGAAGCTTTCTGCTCGATTCAGCCATTCTTTTATTAAAGTCCACATAGGGGCCTGTTTCCTCAATATTTTCCCCAACAAGGAAAACATGCTTTAAGGCTGGCAGCTGGTCAACAGGCACACGTTCCAAAAGCTCAGGTGTTGTAATCAGAACTTTAGCTTCACTGTCATCAAGCCTGTCACGGACTGCTCCTTCCATAAAGGCTTCAAACAGAGGACCCACAATGGCTCCGAGCTTAATAGCTCCCAATACGGCAAAATAGAGTTCAGGAGAGCGAGGCATAAAGATGAAAACTCGGTCTCCTTTCTCTACATCCCCATATGCATTTAATGCATTTCCCGCTTTATTGGATAGTTCCTTCATTTCTTTGAATGTATATTTCTCATTTCTCTGTCCATCACGATAATAAAGGGCAACCTTATTTTTTCTGAAGGATTCCGCATGACGGTCAATAGCCTCATAAGCCATATTCATGCGGCCGGTTTCTTTCCAGGAAAATTCTTTTTCCGCATCAGCCCAGTTAAAATCTTCATAAAGCTCGTCATAGCTTTTTAAATTGAAGTCCCCTTGTGTTACTGGCAGCGCTTCCACTTTCATATATTGTTATCCCCCTTATTTAAGATTTGATATTATTATAGTATAAACATTATATTTTCTCAATTTTTAAAATTTTAGAGTTAAAAAAAATTACTTATGAACCAAATAATAAATTGTCACAAACTTTTTTAAATTACACAGAAAATTATGTGAAAGCGCTTTATCATCCGTGTTTTTATGTATAATAGAAATTACATTGATCATGTCTATTGGGCGGTGAATAAATGGAACATAAAAAAACGTATAATGCAAAAGAATTAAAAACAGCCAATGGAAAATTAATCATTGAGGGGCCAATTTCACCTGAAAAGTTGGCAGATTATGAGTTTCATAAAGATCTTGTTGCTTTCAGGCCTCCGGCTCAGCAGCATAAAGCCCTCGTTGAAATTGCGGGGTTGCCGGAGGGAAGGATTATAGTGGCCCGTGACAGGCATACCATTGTCGGCTATGTTACTTACTTGTATCCAGACCCTCTTGAGCGCTGGTCTGAAGGGAAAATGGATAATTTAATAGAATTGGGTGCAATAGAAGTGATCCCTGCTTTCCGAGGTTCAGGGACAGGCAAGAACCTGCTGAAAGTATCCATGATGGATGACGCAATGGAAGACTATATTATTATAACAACTGAATATTATTGGCATTGGGATTTAAAAGGAACTGGCCTGAATGTATGGGAATATCGGAAAGTCATGGAAAAGATGATGAATGCAGGCGGTCTTGAATGGTATGCCACAGATGACCCTGAAATCAGTTCTCATCCTGCAAATTGCCTGATGGCCCGCATCGGAAAAAGAGTGGAGCAGGACTCAGTACAGCAATTTGACCGCTTGCGCTTTATGAATCGCTTTATGTATTAAATCTTATTAATAGCGTCAATACATAATTCATGCCTGTATTCAGACTATTTTTCCGGCATGAATGATCTCCATATATTTCATAAGGAGGCAATTAAAGTGATTGTTGAAGAAATTATGAAAACGGATGTCACGGCCTTGTCAAAGGAAGACACCATTGCCGACGCCATAAGAATTATGAATGAAAAAAGAATACGGCATTTGCCGATAACAGATGAAGCGGGCAGATTGCAGGGACTTGTAACAGATAGGGACATTCGTGATGCCACACCTTCTATTTTTCATACAGAACTATTTAAGGAAGATCTGCAGAGACCATTAAAAATGATTATGAAAACAAATATCATCACCGGACATCCTCTTGATTTTGCCGAAGAAATTGCTGCGGTTTTTTATGAACAGCGGATTGGCTGCCTGCCAATATTAAACGATAATAAGCTGGTTGGAATTGTCACAGAGACCGATTTGCTTCATACGTTAGTTCAATTGACGGGAGCTCATCAGCCAGGATCCCAGATTGAAGTAAAGGTGCCAAACAGGGCGGGCATGCTGTTTGAAATCGCTGAAATCATCTGCAATAGAAAAGCAAATATTCAGAGTGTCCTTGTTTACCCTGACAAAACGGATGATAAATACAAAATACTAGTGATAAGGGTACAGATAATGAACCCTGCGCTTGTAGTTGAAGATTTGAAAAAAGCAGGCCACCATGTTTTATGGCCCAGCCTGCCGGGGATTTCACTATGACACATGATTCAGTATTTGTTTATTCGGAAGACCTGCTGAACTACAAATTCAGCAAAAATCATCCTTTTAATCAGATAAGGCTGAAACTGACACTCGATTTGCTCAAAAATATAAATGCCATCCAGGAATGTCATATTATTCCCCCGCGCCAGGCTTCCGATGAAGAGCTTCACTTGATACATGATCCTAATTATGTGAATGCTGTTAAGCTTGCCGGCCGGGGACACCTTCCTGAGGATATCGGCGAAAACTATGGTCTTGGAACAGAAGACACACCTATTTTTCCAAATATGCACGAAGCGAGCTCTCTTTTAGTAGGAGGCACCCTGGCAGCCGTTGATGCAGTCATGAGCGGACGTGCTAAGCACGCACTTCACCTTGGCGGCGGCCTTCACCACGGTTTTCGTGGAAAAGCATCTGGTTTTTGCATCTACAACGATAGCTCCGTCGCCATAAAGTATATACAGGAAAAGTATAAAGCTCGTATTCTGTATGTGGATACAGATGCCCATCATGGTGATGGCGTTCAATGGTCATTTTATGATGACCCGGATGTATGCACTTTATCGATTCATGAAACAGGCAGATATCTTTTCCCCGGAACCGGAAATGTAAATGAACGAGGACAAGGAAAAGGATATGGATTCTCTTTCAATATTCCCGTGGATGCATTTACTGAAGACGATTCTTGGCTTCACGCATACCGTACAGCTTTTCGGGAGGTTGCGGAATTTTTCAAGCCGGATGTGATTCTGACGCAAAATGGGGCTGATGCACATTATCTTGATCCTCTTACCCATTTGTCATCTACTATAAAGATTTATAGGGAAATTCCGAAACTGGCCCATGAAATTGCCCATGAATATTGTGATGGGAAGTGGATTGCCGTCGGAGGCGGAGGTTATGATATTTGGAGGGTTGTTCCCCGGGCATGGGCCATGATATGGCTTGAAATGACTGAAAACTCTAATTGTTACGGCAATATACCGGAGGAATGGATAAATAAGTGGAAAGAACACGCACTTGTCCCTCTTCCCCTGGAATGGGATGATCCAGCTGATTTATATAAGCCTATCCCCCGCAAGAGCGAAATAACTGAAAAAAATGCCCGGACAGTGGACAAAGTCCTTTATCCGATCCGGAACACATCAATGACAGAATCATTATAAAAAAAGCGGCCGCGGACATTTTACCGGCCGTTTTTCATTTCTGCACATTGAAATAAACAGGTCTGGCTATAGCCAGACCTGTTACCCATTAGGAATATTTTTATCTTCATTAAATTTCGGATCAGAAATAATGATTTCAACGCGCCTGTTTTTCTCCCAATTCTCCGGTCCGGAATTAGGGACGATAGGCCGCGTTTCCCCGTATCCGACAGCCATAAACCTATGACTGTCAAGATTATGCTTTTCTGTTAGATATCTGATTACAGTACTTGCCCGGGCAGCAGATAACTCCCAATTGGATGGATATCTGTAAGTAGTTATGGGCCGGTCATCAGTATGTCCTTCCACCTTCACAAGGTTGGGCATGTTTGCTAAAAGGGTTCCTACTTTATCCAGGAAGGAGTATGAGCTGTCTATCAGACTCGCATCCCCTGATTCGAATAAAACCTGTTCCTGCAGGACCAGAACGACACCCCGTTCCGTTCTGTTTGCCACAATAACTTTTTCTAAGCCATTCTTATCCAGAAACGACTGAATTTCCATCAGAAGCTCATCAAGTGAATCTGATTGCCCGCTTCCATCTTTTTCGGTAATTTCTTCCCTTTTCTCCTGGTTATCCGCTGGAATGATGGATGGCTGGAAATCAAGCACCTGCCTGTCCCGAAAAGAGTCGGATATCGCCTGAAATTTCATTAAATCGATCTGTGACATTGAAAACAGCAGGATAAAAAAGACCAATATTAGTGTGACGAGATCTGAAAAAGTTACCATCCATCTTGGGGCACCTTTAGGAGGCTCAGGAGACCTTCGCCTATGCCTCATAATCCAGCGCCTCCCCCGCGTTTACTTCTCTCTCAAGCTCTCTCCGTTCCTCCGAGGACAAAAAGGCGCTTAGCTTCTGCTCTAAAATTTTGGGATTTTGCCCGGATTGGATACCGATGACCCCTTCAATAATAATCTCCTTCAAAAATACTTCCTTCTCTGTCTTTAATGCCAGCTTAGATGCCATCGGCAGAAAAATTAGATTTGCCAGCAGAGAGCCATATAAGGTAGTTAATAAGGCAATGGCCATATTAGGTCCAAGAGTGGAGGGGTCATTTAAATTTTTCAGCATCAGTACCAGCCCAATCAGGGTTCCTATCATTCCCCATGCCGGAGCATACTCACCGGCTCTTTCGAGGATGCTCCTCCCTTTTCTGTGCCTCTCTTCCATCGCCATAATTTCGGCATTCAGAATGTCAGTAATGACATCTGGCTCTATACCATCCACAGCCAGATACATGCCTTTCCGAATAAAAGGATCTTCCACCTTCTCGATTTCAGCCTCAAGCGATAACAGCCCTTCACGCCGGGCACGCTCAGAGAGTTTGACAAAAATTCCAATCAGCTCGCCAACGCTTTGTTCTTCACTGGAAAAAACCTGCTTAAAAACGGTAGCCATATGCCTGATATCTTTTAAAGGAAAACTTACAAGCAGCCCGGCTATTAAACCGCCTAAAACAATAAGAATTGAAGAAGGGTCAACAAAGGATAAAAACCCATCTGCTCCTCCATTCCACATGATGCCAAAAATCAGCATAGCCAGGCCCACCATTAACCCTGCCGGTGTTAAAATATCGAACTTTCTCATACTCTCTCTCCCTGATCCATTGCGAATTCCCTTTGTCTAATGGTTTATTTATGTCCTCGAAAACAGGTAAGATAGTTAAAATTGACAGAAAGAAACGCCTTTCATATTAAGGCGCTTCTCTTTCTTCCCTTTTTCCAGCTGCAGCGCCTAGCCCCTCTAGTCACTTCGGTCCAGATGCTGAAGTCAAAGAACGACTTCAACTTCTGGACCTCCAGCGCTGGTCGGGGCTGGTCGAGGAGCTTCCGCTTTTCTGTTATATCGGCAAATCCATTACTTTGTTGAGCTTCGTTCTTCAATTCGGTGAGGGAGTACAACAATTTGCTCATCGACTGATTCTTTATTCATAAGTTTCGTAAGCAATCTCATGGCAACTGCACCAATATCATACAATGGCTGAACGACTGATGTCAGCTGAGGACGGACCATTAATGCCAATCTTGTATTGTCAGAGCTGATGACCTCAAAGTCTTTCGGGATATTATACCCTTTATCCTCCGCCCCGTGGACAATTCCCAATGCCATTTCATCAGATCCTGCAAAAATAGCTGTTGGACGCGGATCTGCCTCAAGCAGCTTTTCAAAGGCTTCTATACCTGAATCGTAAGTATAATCTCCTTCAACCACCAATTCATCGCGGAAGGCCACCTCAGCTTCTTCCAAAGCCCGCTTATAGCCTGCAAGCTTTTTTTCCTGATTAATCGGCTCGCGGAGAGGTCCCACCACGATAGCTGCATCTTTATGGCCTTTTTCAATAAATGACTTAGTCACATCAAATGCTGCCTGTTCATAATTAATATTTACAGATGGGATTTTGCCTGTTTCCTCAATAGAGCCAGCCAGTACGATCGGAACCGGTGACTTTTCAAACTCTTCAACATGCTCGGAGGTAATATTGCCGCCCATGAAGACTATTCCATCCACCTGTTTCCCGAGCATAGTATTGAGCAAGTGCAGTTCTTTTTCAATATTTTGGTCGGAGTTGCTGAGAATGATATTGTATTTATACATTGTCGCAATATCCTCTATGCCCCTTGCCAGTTCTGCAAAAAAGGTGCTGGAGATATCGGGAATGATTACACCGACTGTCGTCGTTTTTTTGCTTGCCAATCCTCTTGCAACCGCGTTGGGGCGGTACCCAAGCCGGTCAATTACTTCCATTACTTTTTTTCTTGTTGCAGGCTTAACATTCGGGTTGCCATTTACAACACGAGAAACCGTTGCCATTGATACATTCGCTTCTCTTGCTACATCGTATATTGTTACATTCATTACTTACACTCCTTCTTTAAATAGCGGTCGCTTCAATTACTTTATATTTTACAGCAACACGACGTAACCTACTCATTTTTTATCCTAATTTGTGAGTGGTTACACATGTACAATTATGTATTTAATCATACGACAGTCCAGGAATTGCCGCAATGTCAAGGCTTGTATTTTTGAAAAAAACTTAAATTTCCACTTTAAATGCAAAGTAAAGAGCCTCCTGCTACCAGCAGAAGGCTCTCCATATTTAGATGGCTACACTTTCAGCAATGCTGAAGATTGAAGTTCAGCCATAAATTGATCAAATTGATTCAAGTCCATTTGCTGCGCTGAATCTGATAGGGCAACGGCCGGGTCTGGATGAACTTCTGCCATTACACCATCTGCGCCGATTGCCAGCGCAGCTTTTGCTGCTGGAAGAAGCAAATCTCTGCGGCCTGTTGAATGCGTAACGTCAACCAGTACTGGCAAATGTGTTTCCTGCTTAAGAATAGGCACAGCCGAAATGTCCAATGTATTGCGTGTAGCACGTTCGTATGTGCGGATTCCGCGCTCACATAGAATAATCTGTCCATTCCCCTGGGACATGATATATTCCGCTGCATTGATGAATTCTTCAATTGTAGCTGCAATCCCGCGCTTTAAAAGAACTGGTTTGTTTACAGCCCCCGCTGCTTTTAATAGCTCGAAGTTTTGCATGTTTCTTGCCCCGATTTGAATGACATCAATATAATTTACAGCCGTTTCAATATCATTAGGGCTTACGATTTCAGAAATAACTGCCAGATCGTATTCATCTGCCACTCTTTTTAAGATTTTTAAACCTTCAAGGCCAAGACCCTGGAAATCATACGGTGATGTTCTTGGTTTATATGCGCCTCCGCGAAGGAGCTTAAGTCCTTTTGCTTTTACAGCTTCAGCAACAGTTGCCACCTGCTCATAAGATTCAACTGCGCAAGGGCCAAAAACAAGATGAGGATTGCCATCCCCTACTTTTTCACCCTTTAAGTCTACAATCGTATTTTCAGGCTTCTTTTTGCGTGAAACAAGAAGCGCCTTTCTATGATCATCTTTTTGAAGTTCAAGACCTGCTTTAAAAATTTCCTTGAACATATGCTCAATTGTTGAATTTTCAAAAGGACCGTCATTATGCTCTTTTATCAAGTCCAGCATCTTGCGTTCCCGGACAGGATCATAACGATAAACCCCTTGTGTTTCCTTTACTCTTCCGATTTCCTGAACAAGTTCTGCTCTTTCATTGATCAAAGATAAAAGCTGGAGATTCAGCTCATCCACTCGATCACGAAGTTTATCTAGCTCTTTATTGCTCATTTCCTGTCCCTTCCTTTCGAATCTGAATTTAAGCCGTGTTGGTTTCAGGATGTATGCACATAGCACGCATCAAAATGCGCACAGCATTAAACATTTCCATCTTTCTCTTTTACGGCCTCTGGATATGTGATACATTTTTTATAATTAGGGTTATTATATATGAATTATTCAGACATGTCACGAAAAATTTCTTTATTAATTAAACGCTTTTAAGTGATAAAGCGATTTCAAGGCATTATTTAAACATTCTATGACATATTTCAAAGAAGGTGTATTGCTTTGGACGAACAAAAAAAGCTTTTTGCACTGGATATCGGAACCCGTACGGTGGTCGGAATTATTCTCGAAGAGAATGGCGGCCAATATCATGTGAAAGATATCGTGATTAAGGAGCATGCAGAAAGGGCCATGCTCGACGGACAGATCCATGATATTCTGGCTGTTTCAAAAATCATATCAGAAATCAGAAATGAACTAGAAGCAAAACACGGCCCATTAATAAAGGTGTGTGTTGCAGCGGCAGGCAGGGCTTTAAAAACAGAAAGATCCGAAACAGCGATCAGCATTAAAGGAAAACCGATGATGCAAAAGCAGGATATACTTCACCTGGAATTAAGTGCGGTTCAGCAGGCACAGGCAATGTCTGCAGAAAAGCATGAGACTGAAAAAAGCTATTATTACTATTGTGTTGGATATTCCGTTTTATACTATCGTCTTGATGGAGAAGAAATCGGCAGTCTGATTGATCAGCAGGGTGATGAAGCATCCGTTGAAATCATTGCTACTTTCCTGCCCAAGATTGTAGTGGAGTCACTAATCTCAGCTCTTCAAAGGGCAGGCCTGGAAATGGAGGCTTTGACACTTGAGCCAATCGCAGCTATTAATGTGCTGATTCCTCCTTCAATGAGAAGGCTGAATGTTGCTCTTGTTGATATCGGTGCCGGAACATCCGATATTGCCATTACAGATATGGGCACTGTTACAGCTTATGGAATGGTGCCTGTAGCAGGCGATGAGATTACTGAAGCAATCAGTGACCAGTTCCTGCTGGACTTCCCTTTAGCCGAAAAGGCAAAGAGAGATTTGCATTTATCGGATACAATCTCTGTCACGGATATTCTCGGCTTCCAGACAGAAGTCAGCAGGGAAGAGACAATTGAAAAAATTTCTCCTGCACTCGAACGTTTGACAAATTCCATTTGCGATGAAATCCTGCAGCTGAATAATAGACCACCAAAAGCCGTCATGCTGGTAGGCGGCGGGAGCTTAACACCTGGGCTTGCTGAAAGGATTGCGCAAAGATTGGGCCTTCCGGCGAACAGAGTCGCAATTAGGGGAATTGATGCCATAAGCGGGCTGAATTTACCGGAATCCACAGACGGCGGCCCCGAACTTGTCACCCCAGTAGGAATAGCAATCGCAGCTAAAAGGGCTCCGGTCCAATATTGCACAGTTTACGTTAACGATCATCCTGTCAGGCTATTCGAGGTCAAAAATCTGACAGTTGGGGATTGTCTCCTGGCAGCTGGCATTAAAATGAATAAGCTTTACGGGAAGCCCGGGCTCGCCATGATTGTCAATCTAAATGGGCAAAACATTACGATTCCGGGAAGCCATGGAGAAGCTCCAGTCATCAAACGCAACAGCATTACAAGTGCTTTAGATGAAGAAATCAAATCAGGCGATAACATTACTGTTTCAAAAGGACGTGACGGATTGCCTGCTGAAGTACGCATAAAGGATTTGATTGATGAAGTTCCGGAAAAGTCCATTACTATTAACGGAAAGCGGTACACAATCCAGCCTGCTATTACCTGTAATGAAAAAGCTGCCTCGCTTGAGCAGATCATTGCGGATCGGGATAAAGTGGAGTGCAGGGTTCCGGAAACATCTGAAGAAATATTAAGAATTTTAAACCTAAAAGATTTATTAAACGAGCTTACGCCTTTCCGAATAAGCATTAATGAAAAAGAGACATTTCTTCCACGCCATACCGGAAAGCTTTTTAAAAACGGCCTTGAGGCGAATTGTCTCAGCATAGTAGACGATGGTGACAATCTGCAAATTGAAAAAAGAAGCAAACTAACAGTAAAAGAATTAGCAGATATTAAGCAGCTGGCACTTCAGCAGAGGATCCCGGTTATGTTTAACGGAAAAAAATTAGAGCTGTCCAGGGCAATACTTGAATTTAAGAGAGAAGGTACTATCCTCAACGAAGATGATCCCATTCATGCTGGAGATGCAATTGCACTCGTGAAAAAACCAATGTCTCCATTTATTTTTCAGGATGTATTCAGCCATGTTAGTGTAGATATGCCTGCAACATCTTCCGGAAACTTCATTCTCTTAAAAAATGGGGAAAAGACATCTTTTCATGAACCTGTAGAGCCTGGTGATCACCTCAAAATCCTGTGGCCTGCCATAAATAAAAATTCAAATGTAAATTATATATAGCAAAAACCCATCCGATTGGATGGGTTTTATCTGTTTTCCTTCACAGCATTCACCAGGGAATCATATGTAATCTTCCAATGTGATGCATGCCAGGCAACATCTCCATTATTAAACAGAATGGCCTGAGGAGACTCATGTTTGATATGAAAAGCTTCTGCAATATGATTAGACAAAGGACGATCATCCTGAACAACTAAGTAATAAGCATTTATATCCTGATGCTCTTTCACAAAGCTGTCATATTCTTCATAGGCTGCTCCGCTCACCGGGCAAGTGGAACTGTGTTTTAAAACCAGCAGCTGTTCTCCTGATTCTACTGCTTGATCAAATGCTTCATGGCTATCAAATTTTTTCATTTTCTTGCCTCCCCAACTAAGCCAGGCAAAGCCTCGCTCATTAAATTAAATAACGGTGAAGTAATCGTACCACTTCACCGTTGTTTAAACAAATAAAATTAATTATACTTTTGCTCGGTTTCGTCAAAAGCTTTTTTCGTCTCTTCCAGCTTCATTTGGATTTCCGCATCATTTACTGGTGCGTTCCCTTCTGCCTGGAATGTCTCGTCATTGATGGCCTCTCCATTTTCTTCAGCTGCACCACTTGCAGCAGCTTGTCCATTTTGAGCGTCTTTCAAGCTTTTTACTTTATTAACAAGTTCATTGGATTGCTTTGTTACCGTTTGAGTCAGCACATTTGTTTTTTCTTTGGCAGCATTAGCCAGTTCGGTACCTTTTGTCATAGCTGTTTCACGGTACTGTCCTGACTTTTCTTTTAATAAAGCAGCCTTTTCGCTTAAATCGCTCTGAAGCTCCTTGCCTGATTTAGGAGCCAGAAACAGAGCGGCAGCTGCGCCAACCATGCCTCCGATTAAGGCACCGATCATAAAATCTTTCGTATTAATATTTTCATCGGTTTTGGGCTGATTTGAATCAAATTGAGTACGGTCTTGGCTATTCATTCTCTTTTTTCCTCCTTTTAATCTAGTATCTTGCTCTTTCTCTCTGGCGTTCAGGCGGGAGCATTTGTTTCTCGCTGACATTGTACTGATAAGGGTCTTCTTTTCTCATTTTCCACTTATCTTTGATTTCAAGGAGAACATTGCTCCACTGTACCACCTGTGAGATTTTATCTTTATTCTGTTCAAGCTGTGTGTTTACAGAAGATGTGATTTTCTGAATGGATCCATTAAATTTGCGGACAGAGTCACCAACTTCTTTTACCGCAGTTACGACACTGTTCAGGTTCTCTGATTTCTGCTGAATGTCTGTAGCCAGTGTATTGGTTTTATGCAGCAGGACAGTTGTTTCCTTTGTGACGCCGTCTAATTGCCTTTCTAGGCCTGCCAATGTGTGTGATACGTTATCTAATGTCCCTTGTAAGGATTTTAACGTTTTCGCCAGATAAATGACCAAAACAAGAAATGCTATAGCAATGACTGCTACACTTAAGTATAAAATAATTTCCAATTCCTACACCTCCGGTTGTCTGTATACTAACTTTTTACCCAGATGCACTTCCTCTAAACCAGGAGTACATTAATAGATTCCACTTGTGAAGTCCAAATTCCTTCTCTAACAGGTATTTTCATCAGTTAAAGTAAATTTTAGCACAATTGGAAAAGGTTAAACAAAACCTCTCATTTCGGGTACAATAATAGTTGTCGGAAAAATAAATTTACTGGAGGTATTTATCCATGAAAGATCCCCGTATTGCAAAACTGGCAAAAAATTTGATTAACTATTCAATCCGGCTTCAGAAGGGCGAGAAGATCCTTATTGAAAACTTCGGACTGCAAAAGGAATTAGTGACCGCGCTTGTTAAGGAATCCTATGCAGCTGGAGGATACCCGTTTGTTTCTTTAAAAGATCATCAGGTTGATCGTTCCCTGCTTTTAGGGGCACAAGAAGAGCAATTCAATATAATGGCTGAGTTTGAAGCAAATGTTATGAGCAAAATGGATGCATACATAGGACTGCGCTCCGGAGACAACATCAACGAGCAGGCTGATGTGCCGGATGATAAAATGAAAATTCATGGATCAACCATCGGACAAAAAGTACATAGAGAAATCCGCGTGCCAAAAACGAAATGGGTGGTTTTGCGTTATCCAAATGCTTCCATGGCCCAGCTGGCTAAAATGAGCACAGAGGCATTTGAAGATTTCTATTTTGATGTCTGCAATTTGGATTACGGCAAAATGGACAAAGCAATGGACAGCCTTGTGGAATTAATGAACGCAACCGATAAAGTCAGAATAACCGGCCCCGGTACAGATTTGTCCTTCTCGATTAAGGATATTCCGGCAATCAAATGCTCCGGTCAAATGAATATCCCTGATGGAGAGGTCTATACGGCTCCTGTACGGGAGTCTGTCAACGGCGTCATCACCTATAACACTCCTTCTCCATACCATGGTTTTACATTTGAAAATGTAAAACTGACATTCAAAGACGGGAAAATTGTTGAAGCGGAAGCCAATGACAGCGAACGCATCAATAAAATCTTTGATACAGATGAGGGTGCGCGCTATATAGGTGAATTCGCTATCGGAGTTAACCCTTACATTCTTCATCCGATGCAGGATATTCTGTTCGATGAAAAAATTGACGGAAGCTTCCACTTCACACCTGGACAATGCTATGACGAAGCCTATAATGGCAATAAATCCAATATTCATTGGGATATGGTCAACATCCAGCGCCCTGACTATGGAGGCGGTGAAATTTACTTTGATGAGGTATTAATCCGTAAAGACGGGCGATTTGTCATTAGTGAACTTGAAGCATTAAATCCTGAGAATTTAAAGTAATAAGAAAAACGGAAGGGCGCCATCGGCTAGACCAGAGAGTAAATGGCGCCTGGAGCTAGACAGTTATCAACGTTCAAAATTATATATAAAAAGGATGCTTCCTTAGCGGGGCATCCTTTTTTTGAATTATATTTGGTTTTCGTAAGCCTGCTGGAATTTTTGGATATCCCCGGCTCCCATAAACATAATTACGCTATCTTCATGATTCCTTAGTACAGCCGTTTCTTCTTCATTTAGAATTTGTGCATTGGGAATTTTGGCCTTTAAGTCATCAATCGTGAGTTTTCCATGATTTTCACGGGCAGAGCCAAAGATTTCGCATAGATACACTTTGTCAGCCAAATTGAGACTTGATGCAAAATCATCAAGAAAGGCCTGAGTCCTTGTAAATGTATGCGGCTGGAAAACTGCGACCACATCCTTTTCAGGATACTTTTGTCTGGCAGCTTCTACAGTCGCCTTAATTTCTGTCGGATGGTGGGCATAATCATCAATAATTACCTGAGATCCCACTTTCTTCTCTGAAAATCTTCTTTTCACCCCTTCAAAGGAAAGAAGCTGTTCCTGGACAATCTTCGCATCGATCTCTTCATAATGACATAGAGCGATAACAGCTAAAGAGTTCAAAACATTATGATCTCCATACGCTGGAATAGAGAAAGTCTCATAGAAGGTGTTGCGGACAAACACATCAAATGTTGTTCCTTCTGTTGTTTTAACTACATTGCGTGCCTGAAAATCATTATCTTCTCCAAAACCATAGAATACCACGGGCACTTTAGCCTGGATTTTTTGCAGCTGCTCGTCATCGCCGCATGCGAAAATCCCCTTATTCACTTGCCATGACATTTCCTGAAAAGCAGAAAAAACATCGTCAACGTTGGCAAAGTAATCAGGGTGGTCAAAATCAATATTTGTCATTATTGCATAATCAGGGTAGTAAGAAAGGAAATGCCTTCTGTATTCACAAGCTTCAAAAACAAAATATTCCGCTTCCTTGTCCCCTTTGCCCGTACCGTCTCCAATAAGGAATGAAGTTGGTTTTGCGCCTCTCATTACGTGCGCAAGCAAGCCTGTAGTGGAAGTTTTCCCATGAGCTCCCGTCACTGCAATGCTCGTGAAATTCTTCATGAAATCACCTAAAAAGCGATGATAACGCACAACAGGCAAGCCAAGCTTCATTGCTTCCTCAATCTCTTCATGAGTGTCCGGATATGCATTCCCGGCTATTACCGTCATGCCCGGCTGTATGTTTTCCTTTTGAAAGGGAAGGATCTTTATTCCGGATTTTTCAAGTGCCACCTGAGTAAAAAAGTGTTTCTCAAAATCGGAGCCTTGAACCTGATAATTCATATCATGCAGAACTTGTGCCAATGCACTCATTCCAGACCCCTTAATACCTACGAAATGGTAAATAGTCATATAAAGAACCTCCAACCATCGTATATCTGTAAAACAGTATATGACATATATCTAGTTTTGCGCATATCTCCTTAGAAGACATGCTCCCATGACTGTGCTGTTAAGCTTTTCCGCTGTCACTTTTATTTACTTACACGTTAATGTATTGAATCATTATATCATTAATCGAATCTAAAAACTATGTAACGTATTGCCAGCTATTTATTCCCCAGAAATAAAAAATAAAACATTAGATTTCAGGAAGGCTCTCCACGTAAGGTCAGGAACTTCTAATTTTGACTTCGAAAAGGCCTCCGTTAAACGGTTAACTGCTTCATAACTTTGAATAGAGATAAATGGTCCAATAGGAAGATCATACATCTGGATTGGTATTCTTCTGATCAAATACCACCCTTTTGACAGTTCCGGCCGGAACACCCCGTTCTGACTTAAAAGAAAAGGAGTGTTATCTTCTGCACGGGAGGCGGAAATTACCTTTTGACATACTTCTATAATCCTGATGGGTTCCATGACTGATGTCAAAAAGAGAGCCCCCTGAATGAGATCTGATTCTGAAAGCTCCCGGGAATTGTTTTTTAAGAACTGACTAAACATAGTTGAGCCTTGAATGGTTTTATAATCAAAGAGAAACCAATCCTGGAAAACCGCCTGCTGAATAGGCAAAAAAGCCGCTTCAGGATCAAGACCGAGCGTTTTCCGAAATAAATGCTTTGCGCGGACTTTCTCTCTGATATTAGCCGTCCGTTCCGTATAATCCCTGCTTAATGTGTATAAACGCAGAGCATTTTTCTCTCCCTGGAGTTGTTTAGCTTTACGAAAAGAATGTAAATCCATAATTGAGCCGTCCATATCCATTTTGGATGCTCCTTACTTTCTTGTAAATAGCGTTCTGTTATTCCACCTTTTCAAGGCGGGGGTTGGGACGATAACGGCGTCCTGCCTTAGCTGCATGCTTGCCGTCAATCAATACATTATCTCCAGTGAACCCTGTGGTGATCTTCAGCAGACTGCTTCCAATTCCATAGGTATCAACCGGAACACCCTGTTCTTCAAATTCGCGGATTCGGGATTCAGTAAAACCGCCGCTCACCACAATCTTCACATGTCCGAACCCTTCATCATCCAGCGCTTTCCTCAGTGCAAAAATCAGTTCTGCATTGACCCCGCGCGGGTCAAACGTTCCCAGCAAATGCTGATTTCTTAAGAAATATTGATCAATCATTGTTCTTGATGTGTCAACCCGGACACCTTTAAGCTCTTCGCCAAAGGTTCTTGCCACTTTCAGTGAATCGGTGATGGCATCATTATTGTAGTCTACCAGAGCAACTAATTCATCTTCAGGAAACGTCTCCTGATAAGCCTTCGTAGCCGCAACAATATCTCCCTCGAACATTTGGATCAATGCATGCGGCATTGTTCCCATGCCCTTTTTACCCCACCATTCATTCATGGCATGCGTTGCCTGGGCTGTTGCACCCCCAATAAAGGCTGCATAGCCATCTCCTGCCTGGGTGATATAATGATCATCCCGGTCCCCCATAAAGATGACCTGCTTTTGAACACCAGAAACACCTGCTGCTTTTACCACATTATATACATTCGTGGCAACTGAAGTTCTTCTGGCCAAAATGCCGTCAATTATTCCTTCGAGATATCCGAAATCCTGATATCTTCCTCTAATGGTCAAAACTGTTTCAAAGGGTGAAATCTTATCACCGTCTTTTAATGAATGGATTTCCAGATCATCCGGGCGGTCCGCAAATGTTTTTAATAGTGCAATGACCTCATCCGTACCGCATAGAACGGCATGATTCTTTTGGAAAAACTGCATGGTTACGATTTTATCTTCATGATATTTCTTAACAATCTCTCTTGTCTTAAGGAAGTATACCGCTGAAAACCAGCCATCTCTTACACGTTCATCGAATTTAAAAGTCTGGTTTGTCAGACGTTTAATTTCTCCTTTTACCTTCATTTCAATTTCCTTCATCCCTAAAGCTCCTTAGAAACACGAAAAGCGCAAGCGCCTTGCCCACCCCCGACCCTCGAGGGGGTAGGCGCTGGAGCTAGACAATTCTCGAAGTTCAAAAATATAGATACATTTATCCACAAAGAAAGCAGGTGTGCCTGCTGACTTGAGTTTGCAAGAAGCAGGCATCTATGCCGGCAGCCTGCCAGCTTAAGAATGCTTTCTTCGTTTATCGCAGTCTAACGAACAGTAAGCCCCCATTTCAAGACTCAGAGGAATCAATGGAGGATGAGGGGGCAAACTGCCCGTAAAGGCCCGATTGGTTCAACTAACAATCAGTGGGGATAAAGCCCCCCACTGATTGAAGTTTCACTTTATCGTAGTTGTTATTCATATTATTTTAAACATGCAAGTAAAGAATACCATGTATTAATTTAATGTACTAGTCTCATGTATGGATTCAAGATCAGCTTCTGTAATAAGGACATCCCTTGGTTTGCTGCCTCTATTTTCAGAAATAAACCCTTGTTTTTCCATCATATCAATCAGCCTGGCTGCCCTATTATAGCCTATTTTGAACCTTCTTTGCAGACTTGAAGTGGAAGCCGCTCCCTGATCAACAACAAATTCGCATGCTTCAAAAAACAGTTCATCCTCTTCTTCTATGGCATGGGCTTTTTTCAGAAGTTCTTCCTGTTCAAATAAGTAATCGGGATCGCGTTCCCTGCGTACATGGGCTACCACATCATCAATTTCTTTATCTGATACAAATGTCCCCTGCAGCCTCACTGGCTTGGAGGATCCATTTTCAAGGAAAAGCATATCCCCCCGGCCAAGCAGTTTTTCGGCGCCGCTTATATCAATGATTGTTCTTGAATCGATTTGAGATGATACGGAGAATGCAATTCTTGTAGGCACATTCGCCTTAATTAAGCCCGTAATAACATCCACGGAAGGACGCTGGGTTGCAATAATCAGATGAATGCCGCACGCACGGGCTTTTTGTGCAATCCGGCAAATGGCTTCTTCTACATCGGCCGGCGACATCATCATTAAGTCTGCCAGCTCATCAATTACAATGACCATAAATGGCAGCTTCTCTGAATATTGCTGTTGCTCTTCTGCCAGCTCATTAAAACGGTTTATATCCCTCACACCGGCATGGGCAAACAATTCATATCTGCGTTCCATCTCCTCGACAGCCCACTTCAAAGCAGCAGTTGCTGCTTTTACATCGGTAATAACCGGACTGACCAAATGCGGAATTCGATTATATGGGGCAAGTTCGACCATTTTTGGATCGATCAGAAGAAGCTTCAATTCATCGGGACTAGCCTTATACAGCAAGCTTACCAGGATCGTGTTAATACAAACACTCTTCCCTGATCCCGTTGCACCGGCAATCAAACCATGCGGCATTTTCCGTAAATCCGTCACAATCGGCTTCCCTGATATATCAAGCCCCAGCACTGCCGTTAATGGGGATTGGCCAGTCCGGAACTCCGGGGTGCTGATAATTTCACTAATAAATACCGGACGGCTGCTCTGGTTCGGAACCTCAATGCCTATTGTATGCTTTCCTGGTATTGGCGCTTCAATCCGAATATCCCTTGCTGCCAGACTCAGCTTTATATCATCTGAGAGGTTCGTAATTTTATTCACCTTGACGCCTGGTTCAGGCTGTACTTCAAACCTTGTTACAGAAGGTCCTTGCGTAACATTAACCACCCTCGCCCTGACATTGAAATTTTGCAGTGTGGAGTTTAACATCTGTTCCTGTTCGTAAAGCCAATCGGAAGCTTCCTCCATGATTACTGGCGGTGTCAGCAATGTCTGGGAAGGAAATTGGTAATAAAAAATTTCTTCATCCGCCAGATAATTCTGTTTATCCTCAGTTCGTACCGATTCCAGGGCAGGCGGTGACTGTTCTTCGATAGGCGAATGGTTCTCCGCTGGATGATCCTCGATCTTTTCTGCTGCAGCAGCAGACTGCTGGATATTTTCTGACGGAAACATAGCGATATTATTTTTTTTTTCATCAGACGGTCTTGCCATCTTATCCTGCTGATTCAGTTTTTTTCTGTCATTGTTCAGCATGATGACATTGAATGGAATTGACCCTCTTGATGAAGGCTCCTTCACTTCCTGAACATCTTCTTCCTGCTGCGGGTTTGACGCAGCATGCTTTGCTTTTGTTTCTAAGTATTCATTTGCATCTGCAGTCTGATTTCGCTCAGCATCCTCAGCCCTGTTTCTTTCAGAAATCAGTTCAGCCTGAGAAGAGAACGAGCCTGTTAATTTACCGCTATCTTCAGGATCGGAATTTAATTCAGCTTTATCAATCGTCTCCGGTCCTTCTGCATGTGAGTTTTCCTCTTCTAAGTTTATATGAATAAACTCTTCCGGATCACTTTTAGCATCAATCCCTAAATCATGAAGGAATTCATTTTTCTCTGCACCCTCTTCAGCTTCCGGCTCAAGAACGGCATGAGTGCTCAATTCGCTCTGTACTGAAAGTTCACCTGTGTATTCTCCTTTTTCTTCTTCATGCAGAGCCTCTTCAATCAAGTTTGCGAGTGATCTGCTGATTTCAGATTCTTTTTTATGACCGATGCGATCCTCACTATTTTGAAATTCATCGTCGGGCTTGGAAGATCCAGTCTGCCTGGCAGTTTCCTTATGATCTTGCCACGCAGGATGTGCTTCTTCTTCATGCACCTCTGTTTCTTGGTTATCTTCCGGAACTTCAAACATTAATTCAGACGCTTCACCTATTTTGTATTTTTTTGCTGCAGGCTCCTCTGTTTCCAATGCAGAAGCCTGTGCCTGGAAAGCTTCCAATTTATCGGAAATAACAGCTTTTCTTTCTTTATCTGAAACAGCTTCGGTTACTTTCTGCCGATTAGGAGGAACCTGCTGAATTTTGCGCATAACCTCATCGTATGTAAGTTCCCTGTGGTTATATTCCTGTTCCCCGTTATCAGATTTACCTTTCTGATCATTTGGCCGCGGTCTCTTAAATCCATATATCGGCGATGGAATTTCTGTTGGCTGGAAAGGCCTTTTCTTGTTGGCAGCCTCTCTTTCGTTACGGGTCAGAATTTTTTCTTCAGTGACAGGTAATGGCGCAGACTTTCTTTGCCGCTCCCTATCTGCGGAACGAGGCACCCTTTTTTCATGGATTGGAGTTTCAGCCTGCTTTCTCTGCCATTCCGTTTCTCCTGTCCTTGTATGTCTTTTTTCAGTTTTATTAACAGTCTTCCCACGATTATGATTCTGTCTATTATGATCCTGTCTATGCTGTCCCTTATTCTCCCGTTCTGCTTCATGGTCAGGTATGACCGGAAAACGGAATTGGCCTTTGGGATATTGATAGACTACTTTAGCATCTATGTCTCTTGAGCTTTCTTTCGTATTTTTAGAAGTCGGCTGTTTCTCATAGTTAGGCTCATCTGCATGTTCTTCAAATTCCTCATAATCTTCTTCATCATTTTTAAACATATGAAATAGCTTTTTAATCCAGCTCATTTATATCAACTCTTTCTATTAAAAACTTTGTTAGACTATCTATTTATTTTAGCAGTTATTCACAGATTTTGAATAAGAAATCCGAGAATGAGTCCTTATAAAGGCAGAATGGGTAATTTTACAAACAAACTAAAGGCTGCAGACATACTTTTGACTCAGGCGGGTGATTATAGATTCATATCTGGAAGTACCTGTCTTTTTACCCGATACTGCATGACTTTCACTTAAATTTACTGCTTTATATACCATTCGGCAATGATTCATCTCTCCTGGGGGTTTATTGTCTTGTTTTCAAAAGGAATCAGCTCGTTAAACAAAAAAGGACCACATTGCTGTGACCCTAAAAAACTACTTCTTCTTATTCTTACCCAAAATAAATATTGGTTCAAACTCTCCATTCTCATATAGAAATGAAAGGGACGTAATGGGAACTCTGCCGCTCGCAAAGAAACTCATAGTCATCTGGGCAAGAACGTCATAGCCTGTTTCATTTCTTATATCAGCAATGATCAATACGTCTTGATGCGGTACGGCAACGGCCATGGATCCTTCTACTTTCCTGCCCATTTCTTTAATAAAGGAATCATTCAGGATTCTGCTGGCATCATACCCATCATTTTTGTTTAAGAAATAGAAAGTATTTCCTGCAACAGTATCCGACTTCATATCTGTTGACAGGGATCTTACATTGAAAAGAGCCGTTTCTCTAATCCTTTCCGGATCCCATCCCTCTTTTTCCATTAGCTTTGCATCAATGAGGCGATACGTATTTCCGAGATCGAGCGCAAAGTAAATTCGTGTTTCAGCAGTATGTTCATCTGTCAAAAAAGGAATTCCTTCCTGCGACTCACCTGGAAAAGAAGTTGATCGGATGACTGGAAAAATATTTTTTTCATGGCCCGACAAATGGGCATCTTCCACCATTGCTTCCAGGCCTTCCTCTACATAATAAACGACTTCGTCAATCGCTTTTTCCTTTTGCTCCTGCCATTTAGCAATAATACCTGGAAGAGAGATGGTAATTCCTTTTCCAGTGTCCTTATTTTCAATCCTGAGCTGATCTTTTTCCCTGTCAAAAGAGAAAGTCCGGTTCTCTTTTGCTAAGCGCTGCTCCAATTCATTTTTCATCTTTTTGCTATCCATTTTCATATATAAGCCCCTCCTTATGGGGATTGATTTCCGACTATCATTTTACACTAATAAACCCTCCTGCTCAAAAGAGATGCAGGAGGGTCTATAAGCGGAAGCGCCTTGCCCACCCCCGACAAGCACAAGTCGAGCCTCACGGAAAGGCGTACTTTGCCTTTTTGGGAGGAGCGGCTTGTAGGCTCGAGGGGGGTAGGCTGCTTGCGCTAGACAGTTATCAAAGTAAAAAATTGAACACTACATGTAATAGGATTAGTTTTCCAGAGTTTGAATAAAATTCTCAATTTCTTCCTGGGTTTTACGGTCTTTGCTGACAAAGCGGCCGAGTTCCTGGCCATCCCTGTATCCAATGAAGCTTGGGATCCCAAAGACATCAAGCTCAATGCAAAGATCAATGAATTGATCGCGATCTACATAAATAAAAGTGTACTCATTATATTTTGCTTCAATTTCAGGCAATATCGGTTCAATAACCCGGCAATCTGGACACCAGTCAGCTGAAAACATGAAAATATGTTTCCCATTGCTGTGCATCTCCTTAAATTGTTCTTCTGATTCCAGTTTTTTCATTTTCTTTCGCCCCCTGTGCTGATATGCATGTCTCCATGTTGGATCAAGCCTTTTCTCCTCATATATTCAGATAATATCAGGCTGATAACTGCCGGTCCAATAAAATGCAATATAATGACCTTCATCCAAACATCTGAACCAAAGCCCATCGTTGTAAAAGTCATTATCTGGCCAACCAGCCCGCTTGTACCCATTCCCGCTCCAGCAGCATTGTTTTCCATTAGCCAGATAGTTGTTCCAAAGGGTGCGAGAACAGCACCGGCAACAGTTGGAGGAATGAGTATGCGCGGATTTTTAATAATGTTGGCTACCTGCAGCATGGATGTTCCAATTCCAATCGCTACTAATCCGCCCATCTTGTTTTCCCTGAAGCTGCTCACTGCGAAGCCGACCATTTGCGCTGCACAGCCAATCGTAGCAGCTCCTGCTGCAACACCGTGCAGATCAAGCATAAGCGCAATAGCGGCTGAAGAAATGGGAGCCGTTAAGGCAAGGCCCATTAATACCGCCACAATGATGCCCATGATGATTGGCCTTTGCTCTGTCCCCCACATGATCAAGCTGCCAAAGCTCTTCATTCCATAATCGATCCCTGGGCCAATTAATGTTGAAACGATATAACCAGTCACAATTGTAACAAGCGGTGTTACAATGATATCAACCTTTGTTTCCTTACTGACCAGTTTTCCAAGTTCTGTGGAAATAAGAGCTGCAGCGAAACTCCCTGCCGGACCACCAAGAGCCGCACCGGCAGCACCGCTGGCAATGGCGGAAAAGATAACAAGCGGCGGCGCATTAAGTCCGTATGCAACTGCAACGCCAATTGCAGGGCCCATCAGCCCCATAGCCAGAGTGCCCATATCCTGCAGGTATTTGATTTCAGTTTGTTCGCCGATTGTCTTAATAATCAGCCCAATGATCAGCGAAGCGAATAATCCAAGCGCCATACTGCTCAGGGCATCTATAAAATAGACTTTAGGTGAAAGGGTTACCCCTTTTCTATTCAGAAAGGCTCTCATTATTTTCCCCCTATGTAAAAGTTCTGCAACTATAAGATAACACATGTAAAGACACTTGTAATATAAAATCTTTTGTATTCTTATTGTTCTTTTAATAGAGGTTTTCTATCATATTTATTAAAAATTAATTCCTTAAAAAACAAAACAAAAACGAAGGACATCACCCTTCGCTTTAGTTCTTCACCTGGACAGAATTAGCTATCTCCATCATCGCAGCAGCCTCAGAGGATAAATTTCCGGTTGCAGCCTGCGTAGATAATTTTACACCGCCAATCCCGACGACTAATTCATGTTCGTCTTTTTTTCCGCTGTCGATTAACAGGAAGCCATGATGTCCATCTTTTGCAAACGTCTCTTTAACTTCAAATTCATCTTTCTGCTTTAGGGTAGCATCATAAACAATCTTGCTGTCCGGACCTTCATGCTGGTTGTAAAACAGGATATACCGTTTGGAGCCATTTTTTAAAATGATGTTATTTGGACTTTCCTTTTCTACTTCGTAGCCAAAAGGCAAATAATATTCTATATCTTCAAACTCATGGTTTGTCTTTTCAGGTGATTGGTTAAATGTTTCCTCTGCAGCATTCTTTGCGGCGGTTTGCTCTTCTTCCAACGATGCTGAACAGGCACTGAGCAGTATTAATGAAATAAATAAGAGCAAGGCTGCGGTAAATCTTTTATGCACTTTAAAGTCCCCTCCTTGCATGGAATCTCATATCCTTCCCTATCATACATTTCTTCTTAATAGTCTGACAACCCTTCAGGTCAGGATTGAGAGCCTTTTCACTGCGTTACTTCTTAGAAGAAATGTTAAAATATAAGAATATTGCATAAAGGAGGAAAAAGAATGGAAATAACCGTCTACTTAGCAGGTGAGATACATTCCAATTGGCGCAATGAATTAAAGGAGAAAGCTAAATCACTTCAGCTTCCTGTTCATTTTACAGGGCCAATGGAAAACCATGACCGTTCTGATATGATCGGAGAGGAAATTCTCGGGAAGCAGCCGGATGCAATCTTCCGTGATGAAGCCGCTTCAAGCATCAATAACTTAAGAACCCAGCTTCTTATGCAAAAAGCAGATCTGGTGATTGCTTTGTTTGGTGAAAAGTATAAGCAATGGAATACTGCCATGGACGCAAGTGCAGCTGCTGCACTTGGAAAACCGCTGATCCTCATCCGCCCTAATGAGCTGCATCACCCTTTAAAGGAGCTTTCAAGTAAAGCAAATGTGACAGTTGAAACGGTCAACCAGGCCTTGAAAGTTTTGTCATACATCTTCGAAACCGAATAGAAAAAGGGGGCTAGCACCAAGCTAGCCCCTTTTTCTATTTTCATATTGCCCTACAAGAAGCTTCATGACATGTGAGAACATGTCAGCACGATTAATCTGCCCATTTGTAAAAATACCAACAGCTCCTTCATGTTTTCGGACATTTTCTTTTTTGGCGTAATCATCCATTACAGGGCCAAGTTCTTCGCCAGCCAAAAGCCGGGCTGCAACCCCATCTGGAAGAGGAATCCTGGCTCCGCCAGCAATAATAGGAGGATGCCCTTTTTCCGCCAGAGCCCCCCAATTACAGAGAAATAGCCCGTAATCTGTTTTCTGCACACCGCCCTCGAGGCCAATGCCAATTTGTCCGCCGGATGCTTGGAGTGCTCCATATGCTCTGTTAATGGCCCCTTTTATGGTTTCGTCGTCCGAGAATGGCTGGTCGTTCACTCCTGAGGGCACATTTTCAGAAATAATTGCAGCTTCATAATGGCTAAAAGCAGTTTGTACTGCCAAAATCTTTGCGGGATTTTTTGAACCAATGATGACTTTCATGAGAACTCCTTTCATATTACAGGAAAAAGAGACAGCATCTGCTGTCTCATCTGCTTAACTGTTTTGACGGATGGTATCTACTGTTGAACGGTCACAAGCCTTTACTAGTTTTACAAGCAATTCTTTTGCCGCTGCATAATCATCGACATGCACAATAGATGCATGTGTGTGGATATAGCGGGAGCAAATGCCGATTACGGCACTTGGAACACCTTCGTTGGATACATGAACTTTTCCGGCGTCTGTTCCGCCCTGTGAGATGAAATACTGATATGGGATGTTGTTCGTTTCGGCTGTATCCAGTACAAATTCCCTCATGCCCCGGTGCGTTACCATTGAACGGTCAAGTATCCGCAGCAGAGCTCCTTTGCCTAAGTGTCCGAACTCGTTTTTATCCCCGGTCATATCGTTGGCAGGGCTTGCATCCAATGCAAAGAAAATATCAGGATTGATCATATTCGCAGCTGTCTGTGCACCTCTTAAGCCAACCTCTTCCTGAACAGTTGCTCCGGAATAAAGAATATTGGGAAGTGCTTCATTCTGGACTTCCTCTAAAAGTTCCACCGCCAAACCACAGCCATAACGGTTATCCCATGCTTTCGCCAGGATTTTCTTTTCATTTGCCATTGGTGTGAATGGACAAATCGGCAGAATTTGCTGTCCTGGCTTAATGCCTATTCTTTTTGCATCTTCGCGGTCATCTGCACCAATATCAATCAGCATATTCTTCATTTCCATCGGCTTGCTGCGCTTTGCTTCGTCTAAAAGATGCGGAGGAATTGAACCGATAACTCCTGTTACAGATCCATTATCCGTAATAATTTGGACTCTTTGTGCCAGCAGAACCTGGCTCCACCAGCCTCCCAGTGTCTGAAAACGGATCATGCCATTATCAGTTATAGAAGTGACCATGAATCCAACTTCATCCATATGGCCTGCCACCATTACAGTCGGGCCGCTCTGATCGCCTCTTTTTACGCCGAAGATGCCTCCAAGCTTATCCTGAACGACTTCTTCTGTATACAGGCCGATTTGTTCACGCATGAATTTTCGTACTAAATGCTCGTTGCCAGGTGCCCCTGGCAACTCTGTCAATGTTTTAAAAAGCTGCAATGTTTTTTCGTTCATTATTCTTCTCCTTTATCACTTTCCAATTTGGCTATGCAGATATGTATAATTTCATTTTACAGAACTTTCATACGTCTTTCCACCATTTCAGGCAGGAAACTTCGGTTGGCGAAATTTAAGCTGTGTATTATTTATTTTAGTTCATGCCTATTTTTGATAAGATAGAATTGGAAAACAGAAAAAAATGTAAAAATGAACAGCCTTTTTTATCATCAGCCTGGGGAGGTGCAATTATGAATTGGAAGTCATTTATGTTAGGTGTTGGGGTTGGTTTGGCAAGCGGATACGCAGCAAGGGAATTGCTCTCGCAAAAAACTGCTGTTTCCCCGGAGAAAGCTTTGGCGAATGCAAAGGATGCATTTAAACAGGAAGGACCGATAAGCGGATCATGGATTCATATGAAAGCTGAACCTTATGAAAAAGGACATTTAAAATATCAAGTTTATAAGGGCGGCATATCGAGGTTTTCAGGTGAAGAAGCCGAGCAATATGAATTCATTGCCGACGCAGAAACTGGAACCATTTTGGACGTTTTTCCACTTCATTAATCATCAGCAGCCGAGTCTGTATTAAAAAATCCCCGGACGGGGATTTTTTAACTTTGTTTCTTTTCCACCTTCTCAAGCATGTTTCCCGATTCATCCCACTTGACTGCCCGGTAAAAAGCATCATGGTAAAAAGTGAACCATGCATTTTTTTTCAGCCCGTATCCAATCCATTTTTCCTTGGCGCTTATGGAATCCATCGGGTAGTCATCGTAAGCGAGAACCCATAGTACATTTGCATGGGCATGAGTCGGCATGATATCAGCCATATGAATGACGGTCTCATCCTCATCTTCTATAACAAGTATTGAATGTCCATCACTATGGCCGCCTGTATGCACCAATTTAATAGGTCCGAGCGCCCACTCTCCTTCAAAGACTTCCACTTGATCCTGAATAGACTCCCAGTTTTCTTTCCAATATGTATTCCTTGAGCGGATATTAGGATTTTTCATTTCTTCCCATTCCACTTGTGATGCAACGATTCTGGCATTTGGAAATACAGAAGAAAATTTTCCTTCTTCCGGTTTGGTCAGTCCGCAGGCATGATCGAAATGAAGATGCGTCATAAGGATATAATCAATGTCCTCGGATGACAAACCGTGCTTGGCTAAATCCTGTTCTACAAAAGACTCTTCAAGCGCTCCGAAATTCCTCTTCTGTTTATCATTCAGCTTCCCGTTTCCAAGACCCGATTCGACTAGAATATTTTTACCGTCAAATTGAATAAGGATGGGATCTGTTCTAAGTTCGATCTGATTATTTTCATTGCAGGGATATCTTTTAGACCACAAAGGCTTAGGGACTACTCCAAACATGGCCCCTCCATCAAGGTGTGTGACACCTCCGCGAAGCCAGTACAGATTTACGTTCTTTAACTCCAATGCTTCCATCATTATCTCCTCCATTTAAGTTTTCTGAGCAAGCGCTCGCTTTCCCTATATCTCATATTAACATTTAAGCGCTTACTTATAGAAATATTTAGATTATTTAACACACATGCTAACAGCCAATATTGCAATATCAATAAAAAAGCCTATCCATCTGGATAGACTTGCTTATCTGTATTGGGCTTCACATCGGAATATACGGCTCCCCCTTGAAGAAAACTTCTCTTCATATTCGGTCATTATGTTTCCTTCATAATCGCTATTGTGAAGGTCCAGGCTGACAAATGTCAGAAGCATGCCGTACTCGGAGAAACTCATAAGAGATGATTCAAACAATCCCTGGTTATCAGTCTTAAAGTGAATTTCTCCCTTATCTCCAAGGATATCTTCATAAATCTCCAGGAAGCTTCGATAAGTCAGCCTGCGTTTTGCATGGCGTTTCTTTGGCCATGGATCTGAGAAATTGAGGTAGACACGATTGACTTCGTCTTTTTCAAAGTAATCCCGAAGATCATTGGCATTCACATTCAGAAGCTTTACATTTGGAAGTTCATCCTCGATGATACGATCGAGAGCAGTGACAATGACGCTTTCAGCCAGTTCAATCCCAATATAGTTGATATTCGGGTTTGCTGTTGCCATACCAGTTATGAAGCGGCCTTTTCCTGTCCCAATTTCTATATGAAGGGGCTGATTTTTATCGAATGCTTCATTCCACTTTCCTTTATATTTTTCAGGTTCTGAAATTACATATTGCGGATATTCGGCTAATTTATCTTTCGCCCAAGGTTTATTTCGCTGTCGCATTATGACACTCCTAAAAATTAATATCGTTCAAACAATATCATGCCTATCAAAGTGATGCAACTTTAATTTAAGGGGAATTACTGAATTGTTTCATCCCTTGTTTGTAGTTTAACCCAATGGCATCCAAACACCTAAATTACAATCGCCAATGAATAAATAAAAAAGGAATCCACAACCTAAAAGTGAATTCCTTTTGTTTTTATTTTCAGGTTCAATAGAAAGGATGTTATTCATGCCGCTTGGATACCAGGATCAATTAAATTTATTAAAAGATATTTTAAGCAATCATCAGACAGATTGCTGTGGCTCTGTTTCAGAATGTGAACAATTGGAACGATTGGTTAAATCATTAATGATCAACGGAAACATTAATCAAAACGTTAAAACAGTATTAGAAGAAATTTATGAATACAGTCAGCACGGGATCAATTCTTCCCAATTGGATACTCACATTGAATCGCATCAGAATGAATTATCACAATGGGTACAGGATATTGATCAATTTTCGTAAATCCTAAAGCAGTTCATCCAGGTAGGAAAGCCACTTGTTCATTTCCTGGTATCTAAATTTATTTTTATGCCATTGAATAGATGTCAAAGTCTGTGCAATCACATACCATTTCATGCGGAGCAGCAAATCATCTGACAATTGAATGCCATATCGCTCAAGCCAATTTGGCCATTCTTCTTTAGGAATATACCAATACAATAGCATACCCAGATCAATGGCCGGATCTGCTATCATGGCTCCATCCCAATCAATCAAGTACAGCTGGTTGTTTTCCGAAAGCAGCCAGTTGTTATGATTCACATCGCAATGGCACACCGTATTTTCCTCACAGCGGATATGTGAAACCTCTTTTTTCAGGAAATCGACAGACTGAATAACGGCAGCCTGCTCCTTCAGGTCACAATCCAGTTCTTCCCCAATCAAACGCAAAAGGGTTTCGGGCTGCAGCGGAGACTTTCCCATTCTTGTCAGCATACCAAGCAGCGGCTTTGAAGAATGAATTTTCCTCAAAAGCTTTGCTACGCTTTCCTGGTTCATGTCAGAAGCTTTGAGCTCTCTTCCATTAAGCCATTGCTGGGCAGTTATTACGTCCCCATTTTCCATTCTTTTTGTCCAGATAAGTTTCGGGACGATTCCTTCCGCAGACAGAACCGCCAGGAAAGGTGAAGAGTTTCTTTTAAGAAAAAGCCTCTGCTCTTCGTGCTTTGCGTAGAAGGCTTCCCCTGTCGCCCCTCCGGCGGGAACAATCTCCCAGTCATGTCCAAATAAATGTTCCAAAATTGTTCACCTGCAATTTAGTAAGCCATTGGTTGTAAAATAGCTTGAGTTGAAAAATAAGCCCTGTTTTTTGCAGCAAGACTTATTTTGCCATGGCCGATAAAAAGGCCTTTGCTTAGTATTGATGAGTTCTATTTGAATATAAGGCATTTTCGTAAATATAAGCTGTTTATCAGGTTAATCAAGTAAAGCACCTATAAAGCACAAAGTAACCGGGCAAATGCCTAATCAGCAATGTATTGGGAGCTTAAAATAAAAAAAAGAGCTATTGATGTAAGTTTCTCACAATAGCCATCTTTATAAATTTTATTCTTACTGGCTTTTTTCGTCAAGTGCATCTATTTAGGTTTACGGAATATCATCAGAAAAATTGAAGATTTTTCTGGTCGATTCATCAGTATTTTCAATTTAAGGATAATGTTTGCAGAAAATAATGCTAAACAGCCCGATTGCATCTCAGTTTTCTTCTATTTTCTGCAAACCAATACATATGAACACAATGGCGGCATTTCAAATCTGGTGTTAATCTTGCGAATAGTGGATATACCGGCTTCACGTTCATCCGCAATAAGGTCCCAAGCCCCTTCGGGGAGAAAAATTTCTTCTTTCGTCATTAGAGGATTGATAAAAACGGCGGCATCGCTGCACTCGGCATTTTGTTCACTGCTTGTTAACACATAACCTATTAGCGGTTTTTTTATATCCAGAAACCTCATGGAATTCCGTATCATTTCTGCATTGGCAAGCCTGAAAAGAGGAATTGACCTTCTAATGCTGATCATCCCTTTAATATACTTAACATTATTTAAGTAAATGGATTTCCTCTCCCAATCCAGATTATTGATGGAGTCTGGGGCACGGTAGCTGTTTCCATTTCCTGCTTTGGTCCGAAAGAATTCCTGTCCGCTATGCAGAAATGGAATTCCCTGTGAAAGAAGTACGATTGCAGTTGCCAAGCGGTGCTTTTGCTGCTTCACATGATGATCCGCATTTTCAGAACAAACTTGTATTTTATCCCACAGAGTATGATTATCATGGGATTCTACATAATTTACAGATTGAGATGGGGAAAGGAAAATGCCTTTTTCCTTTTTTTCAAGGCCTATACTTCCACCCAATACCTGCTTTGCCGCATCATAGTAATGGTCATTCCCCAATGCATATCCTTTATCATATAAATTAAACGTACTGCCTTTGATGGAATCTCTGAACCAGTCATTGAATTGGCCAATTCCCGGCATCTTTTCCTGATTGCGGATGCTTGCTTTTTGGTCATCCGGTATAGGGGTATTCAAATCCCATCCCTCGCCAATAATAATGACGGATGGGTCAATCGACTCCGCATTCTGGCGAACATCATTCATCGTTTCAATATCGAGGATACCCATCAAATCAAACCTGAGCCCATCAATTTGATATTCCTTCATCCAGTATGTTACAGAATCAACAATAAATTTCCGTGCCATCATGCGTTCAGAGGCAAAGTCATTTCCAACCCCGGTACCATTTGACGGCATTCCATATTCATCATGCCGGAAGAAATAACCCGGTACGATTTTTTCAAAAGAAGAATGCTCGCGAATATAAACATGATTATAGACTACGTCCATAATGACTCTAAGTCCCTGAGAATGAACTGCATGAATTAAGGCTTTCAATTCTCTGATCCGCGAATATGGATCTAGAGGATCAGTAGAATAACTTCCTTCCGGAACATTAAAATGGAGCGGATTATAACCCCAGTTGTATTCTTCTTTTGGACTTTTTTCATTCACACCTTCAAAGTCATGGACAGGCAGAAACTCAATGTGAGTAATACCGAGCTCCTTGACATATGACAGGCATGTCAGCTCCCCATCTCTGCCAACTGTGTTTGTCTCTCCCGCTCCTAAATAGAGGCCTTTATTTGCTGCCCCGCTCTCGGGATGAATGGTAAAATCCCTAATATGTGTTTCATATATGATGGCATCTGTCGGCTGCAGAAGCGGCGGAAGCTCCGGCTTCTTTATTTTAGTATTTTCCAGATTGACTACCGCACCATATTCCCCATTTATAGCTGAAGATACTGCGTATGGATCAACAGCTTCTTTCCACTCCAGATTAATGCATACAAGAAAAGAATAAAGAAAACGATCCAGGTCTCCTTTTACTTCACAGCTCCAGACTCCTCTTTCTTCTCTCGCCATCTGAATAAGCTCAGCTTCCTCCTCCAATGCTCCTTTAAGCTTAAGTTTTACCTTTGCAGCTGTCGGAGCCCAGAGCCTGAAATGCGTCTTTTCTTTGCTGTACGAGAACCCCAGTGGACCATCATAATAGAATTTCTCATCAAAATCACTTGTTCGAATAACGGCACCAATTTGCAGATCTGTTTTTCCTCCATATTCATCCACTACCCAATATTGTTTCCCGAATTCCACTTCATGATCTATTCTGCATGTATATTTAATGGCATCCTCAATCGGCATGCTTTTCAATATTTCAACAGGAAGCTCTTCTTCCCAGTCAGTAAGGAGAGAGAACCCGGAAGAACGTCCCTGATGATAACTGAAAGGAAGAATGATCGTAATGAGGTGCATTTCGTCTAAGTATGCATTAAAAGTCCGTTCAATCGTTATCATTCCGAACTCATCTCCTTTACTTGGTCGGACGGTAATTTAAGAGCAGCTCTCTCCTAAAATCATCACCCATCTTTTACAGTTCCTATAATTACAGGAAGGGCTTCGGG
>NZ_CAXQGS010000146.1:0-80765 GCF_964223445.1 Cytobacillus sp. | reverse complement strand
CGACTTGCATGTATTAGGCACGCCGCCAGCGTTCGTCCTGAGCCAGGATCAAACTCTCCATATAAGAGTTGATTAAGCTCATAAGTTGTCTTTTCAAAAAAGACTAAAGAATTAACGTTGACGTTTTTGTTCGTTCAGTTTTCAAAGATCAATTTCTTTTTGTTATATTTTACCTTATCGCTCAGAAGCGACTTTATCAATATAACATGTTATCCCTTAGCAAGTCAACATTTTTTTAAAATCTTTTTTCTTTGTTTAACATGCCTTGTTGAGGACAAGAATTAATATACCATGACTTATTAAATGTTTGCAATATAATTTTTAAAAATGTTTAAGACGGTACCTTTACGAAAACTTTATTCATTGTAGCCAGATCTCATAAAATGTGCATTTTCTTAACATCAAATTTATACGCATTTCACCTGAACTCTAGAAAATTCATTATATCATTAACATATTTTTCGAAACCTTCATTTCATATACCCACAAACTTATCCACCACTAAACACTTATTAATTCAGTTGTCAACAAAGTTATCCACATCATGTGAATAACTTTGTTCAGTTTTCCACACTTTTATAAGCTTCTTTTAACAATAATTAAATTTATACCATAATTTATTGATTAGCCGTCACGGGAGTGAGAAAACAAGTTTTAAATAATAACAATATAAAGATATAGTAATAGTTTTGGTTATTTTTCATAAAATCTATTAACGCTACTTTAAACGGAAGGTGTGAATGACACTGGAAACCGCTGCCCTATATCTATCTGTAATCATGGCCATATTTTTGTTTGCCTATGCCTATGCAGAGGGGATTAAAATTGCAAATTCAGATGAAGAGGTCTATGGAGGCACCTTCATCTTTTCTGTTACAGCTGCATTTATTTTTTCTGCTCTGACCTATGTATTTAGATAAAAAAAATCTCCCCATTCCCAGGGAGATTTTTCTCTTATATACTTCAAAATATATTACTCATCTATTTATCCGGAAGCCGTTGTTTTTTTCTTTAATTCTTTCATTCGAATCCTTCTCTCATCTAATAAGAAGAGAGTTATTCCTCCAATTACAATTGTTCCCCCAAGAACTTGCGTCCATAAAATAGACTCATGAAGTAAATAATATGCTAAAACAGCAGCACCAACTGGCTCAAATAAGATGGCCATAGAAATGGTTGAAGTGCTTAGCCACTTTATTGACCAATTGAATAATGTATGTCCGAGCAGAGTGGGAACAAGAGCAAGCAAGATAAAATATACCCAATCACTGGTTCCATATGGGAGTAAAGGTTCTTCGACGATTAACACGTAAAAAAACAATGTAATAGTGCTTATACTATAAACAACAAAGGTGTAAGTAACGAGCGATAGTCTTTTTCTGACTGTTTGGCCAAACATTAAGTAAGCCGTTACCAGGGCGCAGGCAATGATTGCAAGTATATCCCCGAACAAAGCAGTCCCGCTGATTTGAAAATCTCCCCAGCTGATAATAACACTGCCCGCAATTGCCAGAAACCCGCTTAAAATGGCTTTCCAGGTAAACTTTTCTTTAAAAAAGAGATATGTGCCTGCAAATGCAAACAAGGGCTGGAGAGTCACAAGGACTGTGGAACTGGCTACAGAGGTGTAGTTAAGTGACTCAAACCAGAGAATAAAATGGAATGCAAGAAACACACCGGCAATGATGGAATAGATCCAATCCCGCCGTGTAATAAGACGAAGTTCCGGAACATACTTTATAAGAAATACAGGCAGCATGAAAAGAACAGAAAATAATAATCTGTAAAAAGCAATGACTCCCGATGGGGCGCTGGATACCTTCACCAATATGGCTGATGTAGAGACAGAAATGACGCCAATTGCCAGGACAACATAGGGGTTTATTTTTTTATCTGACATTTTTTTATACTCCTTGTTTCTGTTTCCTAATAATTAGGGTATATTTCATTTTACAACGTTTAGTCAAACTTTTACTACGGTTTTATTTTAGCAGGATTTTAAAGATCATATTTTGGATATATAATACTTAAAAAAGCGGGAGATATTATGAGCAGTTTAGAGATAGAAATATTAATGAAGCTGGGTATTTCAGCAGTCCTGGGTCTTGTAATCGGCCTGGAGAGAGAATTAAAAAGAAAGCCTGTCGGCCTAAAGACCAGTTTAGTTATTTCCATAGTAAGCTGCCTGCTGACTATTGTGTCTATAGAATCGGCTTATATGTTTCCCGGTAATGATGACATCAACATAACGATGGATCCTCTCCGTTTAGCTGCCCAGATTGTATCAGGAATCGGCTTTTTGGGTGCAGGCGTTATTTTAAGGCGGGGAAATGACAGTATTTCGGGTCTTACAACAGCAGCTTTAATTTGGGGGGCAGCAGGAATTGGAATTGCTGTAGGAGCAGGCTTTTATATTGAAGCAATGGCAGGAGTGGCGCTGCTTATTATTTCAGTAGAGGTAATTCCTCTTATCATGGGCATAATTGGCCCCAAACGCTTAAGAGAAAAAGAAATCAATCTGCAGCTGAAAGTAAGGGATAAAGAAAATATCGCTGACATCATCCCAGCGGTAAAAGACCTTGATATCTCTATAAAACATATTCGCATAAAAGATTTAGAAGATGAACATCTGCATCTTGTACAGCTGATTGTTGCCGTCGACTATAAAAGAAGAACTACTGATGTTTATTACAGCGTTTCAAGTATCCCTGGAGTGCAGTGCATGGAAATCGATAGCATGCAGTAAAATTTTTTAATAATTCCTCTTGCAAGATAACTCCGATGTGGTTATAATTTTTCTTGTACCACTTCTCGGGGGATTAGCTCAGCTGGGAGAGCGCAACGCTGGCAGCGTTGAGGTCAGGGGTTCGAGCCCCCTATTCTCCATAGAAAAAAGCCTTGTATATCAAGGCTTTTTTTATTTTCTCCTATTTAGTTTCTCTCCTAATTTCTTAATTGTCGCCGAACTGTCGCCGGAATTTATTTTTTGCTGTTTTTAAACCGCATTTCCGACTTGTTTTAGTACATTTAATATTAATGGAGATACCTGAATCAAAACATATCCTAACCCTGCATTTTGAATCATGGTCCATCCCCTTTCAGAGTTACCCATCATAAACAAGAAACAGGCTCCTACTATAATAACAGATGCCACTGGAAAGCTAAGTGCAACCAGAATATCCACAACTGGATCTAGGACATGTGCCAGGGCTGACAATGTTTGTTCCCCCATCCATTCTTTTGCTGTAGCTGGTACAGCGACTGATGTAGCACTAGGAACGGTTGTGGAGGCAAATGCTTTTGACGCTCCCAATACTGCTCCGATGGGTGAACCAAGAGCAAGTGGGATGGATAACCCTGCTGCAACACGAGCAATTCTCTCCATTGATTGTTGTGATTTCTTTATTTTTTCATTTCTTTGTTTCTTTTCCTTTACTTTATAATCCCCAACCATAAACTCACGTATGGACATAGTTTGAGTTTTCATCTCAGTTCCTCCCATAAGTAGACTTTCACCTTAAGCCCTTCACACAACTTTTCGATTTTCTTCTTCCTAAAAGGCGTCGTGGTTACCCAGACTAATTTAAACTGTGGATTAATTGTTGATAACTTTTTGTATTTTTCAATTTTTTGAGAGTTCTTTGCCATGGATTGTTTGTAATCAATCTCGACAAAATGATGAAGTTTATTAGAGGTATAGGATGCGTCTGCTATGAGGGATATGTTGTTTAAAGCAATTTTCACTTCATTCTCCCAGCTGACCGGTCTTCCTAAGGAAATGAACAAATCATTTCTCATTAAATAATGATTAACTTGAGGAGTTTTCTTTCTGATCTTGGTTGCCTGCACCATTTCCCTGCCAGCTGCGTTTAAATAGTAAATTTTCTTTCTGCCTTCCTGAAAATATGACATATATTCCGATAAATCATAAAGGACCCTTTGTGCATTGCGCTCCTTCCCTAAACGATGCATTCTCTGCAGCTGTTCTCTCGATAAATAATCACATCGGCGTAAGCTCAAAAGAATTGTCTCCGTCCTTTTTAACCTCTTCAACGGTAGGATCCTCCTTCCGAGATTTAATAACGATATGTGGTCTAATTAGCTCTTCAATTTGGTCATTATTAATAAATGGAGTCTGTACCTGCTGCACTCCATCTGGCGTTTTATATATAGCCCTGCCGGCCAAGGCGAGTTTCTCTGCGCCAGATTCATCCAGAACTACACGAGAGGCAACAGCATCCCTTAATTTGTACGTAATAACCGTATCGCAGTTTTGCTTAATCTGCTTATTCATCACGTCTGCTGTTGGATATTGGCTGCAGTAGATGAGCCGGTAACCTAACCCAGCACCAATCCTCGCTATTTCCGAGAGCGCTTCTTCGCACTTACGGGCTTTTTCCCTCTCTTCTTTCCCCGTGAGGATTTGCGGCGAGATTTGTGCTGCTTCATCAACAATGATGAAATGTCTAGTATCAATTCCAGCTTCTTTAATGTCTTCGCATCCATTCTTATCAAACCACCCTTTCACTTGTTCCATTTCTTTTTTTACAGACTGTAAGGCCATCAGAGATTCATCCAAATTCGTTGCTACTGTTTCAACTTGCTTTGCATTTTTAAACCTGGTGAAGGCAAGGCCACCCTTTAGATCGATTAAGGTTAATTTGGCATTATCAGGCTGATTATTGATTAAGGCGGTGATAATAAGTTTGATTAACACTGTTTTTCCCTTTCTTGTTGCTCCAGCTATCGTAATATGTCCGCGCTCCATATCATGATGGATAAAACCGTACCTTGATTCACCCAATGGGATTTCCCAATCGATGCACTTCCCGAGCATGCTTTTCTCAAAATCAACATTGGCTGGCATTTCCCTCTCAAGTACTTTGATATGCAGGGTCCCATCATAGCTCATATCAATTTCTTTCTCCGATACAAAACGTTTTTGTAGGATTTCTTTGATCTGTGAAATGAAATTGCTTCTAAAGTCGATCTTCGTAAAGGCCATTAAATCAACGCCCCCTTTTCTATTATTCAATCCATCTCTTAAATTGTCCGTTTTCTTCTCAATATCACTAAATGACAATCCTAATGGGATCCGAAAAACATATTCTGTCCCCCACTCATACCCCGCCTTGCGAAGCAGCTGCATGCTTTTGACTTCCTTCCCCTCCTTTACATATAGTCCACAGTTCAATGCGATTTTTTTAATCTTTTCACCATCATCCATTTCAGAACGTTTCCAATAACTCAAACCAACCAGAGAGACAGCAGCAGAAACTGAGATAATTTCAAACAGCATTTCTTCACCCCAAATTTATTATTTAGTAATAAATAGTTGCACTGAAACCGCAGGGATAAAAGAGACTGGAAACCATTGATACACCTAAGTTTTGAAATGTCGGATTCATATGCAGGTACCGCATTTTAAAACGAATATACAGCCGAATACTAATGCGAAGGATTTGCTGAATGGTAAAGGATATGTGGGTCAATGTTTGTCCTATAACATAGAAATTAACAGGACAAACAGAATTTTTATCGAATATTAACACTGGGTGATAATAATGGAGACAAAATTGCAAAGGATTATTAAAGAACGAGGATTAAAACAAAGTTTTATAGCAGAAAAAGCCGAGATAACCCCTGGTACACTTAGTAAGATAGTTAGAGGAGAATCAATACCTACTTTAATAGTTGGAATCAAGATAGCCAGAGTAGTTAATGAAACAGTGGAGGATTTATGGGGAGATTTAGTGAAATGAAAAAGCTCTTCTCAAAAGAGAGGAGCTTCAAGCGTTAATGTATAGAAACTTTCATGATATCCATAAATGGAACTTTAGTAATCACAGTGTTCTTTTCAACGTGAATCAATCTAGTCCGGCTATCCATCTTTACTATATTCCCTTGAACAGGTTCTCTTTCCCAGACAATCAGATTCACTTCTGATTTTTCATCATAGGCTTCTACAAGAGTATTACCAATCTCCTCTAACTCAAACTCGTCCCTTGTTGGTCTTTTTCGCTTAACTTTAGCCATTATTATGCTCCTCTCCCCATCTTTCGTGCTGGTCCGACCGATAAAATGTTTCTTATTAAAAAGTTCCTCTGCTGTCTCCTGGAATAACAATACCCGCGAAATGATTCATCATTCACGCTCAATACCTTTACTCTTCGTTGGCTTATGTTACCTTTGTTGTCTTGATAAATCATTTCGAGCAGTTCTCCATTTGATGAAGCTCTTAAGAATATACCTTTCATCGATCGAACCTCCTTTTTAATTATTTTATGCGAACTATTGTTCGATTTCAAGTTGAAAACAGAACTTTTGTTCGTGTATAATTGACACAAAAAAGAAGGTGCGAAAATGAGAGTAGTAATCCAAACAATCCTTAATTTTGAAGGAAACAGAGGATTTAGAAACGGTGAATTCCATGTGAGGGATAGCGAATTTAAAAAGGACCCTAACTTTGCAGTCGCAGTTGTTGCGTATGAATGGATCCAGCAGCAGAAACGGGAATCTGGGTATAGAGAGACAATTATTGAGAAAGTAACCTGGAACGAACAAAACGATATAACGCAGATAGTCAGAGAAATCGAGCCGGTATTGCCGGAAGATGATTTACCATTTTGAAAAATAAGGAATTCATTACAAATATACCTATTTTTGTGTTAAGTTATTTTTATAGAACAAAGGGGGTATATTTATGCACGAAATTGGAGATATTGTCTTTCTAAATGATATTAGCAAACTCCCTAAGGAGACCTTGCAAGACATTTGTACTGACTTGACAATTGATACAAGTGGTACAAGTGCGGATTTGGCCAATAGAGTTTGGGAATATGTTCAAAAAAACAGAAGGAAACAAGATAGCCCTATTAAGGCATCTTTTAACAAACTCCTAGCTGGCAAAACATCTGTTTCATGGTTCGAACTTGAAAACGAAACCTCTTTGGTTGGTTTAAAGGATAAGATTATTAAAGGCAGCAAATTTAATCCATTTACTGAGATCAAATTACCTCAAACACATGAACTTACTACTGAACCTGTGTTATTTGCTGCAGCAAATGGGGAAAAAGAGAACCAATACTTTTTAAGATACGCTTATAGAAATGGGGTAAGACGGCATACGGACTTTACTGAAGTAAACTTTGTCCCTAGAAGTGATGTAGCCACAGTCTATATTGATGAAGAATCCGGACTGATTGAAGTTAGGACTGACTCAAAGAACTCTCAAAAAGTTGCATCGAGTCTAGCAAAGTTAGTCCAACAGCAAATTACTCTTGAGCAAAAAAAAGTTTTAGCGCCATTCGGAAATAAGGTTGGCCTAATTGCTGACCGTCTTAAAGGTGAGATGATTGATACAACTTCAACACCGGAACTAATCTTTGATGACTTAGAAGAAGAACATACAAAGTCTATAATAGAAATACTAAATGCGCTAAACACTTTTTTTGATGAAGATGATGAGACTGAATTAGTAAATCGTTTAAGACAAGCCAGTGATATCTTCGGTGAGCATCTTTTAACGGTTCCATTCACTGCATTAATCCTTTGTGGTATGGAAAAAGTGGGCATGAGGACAACTGTGGGAGATCTAAGAAATCAACCACTCTATGTAAACCTGGCACCTCATTTACAAAATCAAGGCGGCTTTATTAAATTTGACTTTCCAATTTCAGGGGTTGAAAGAAGCTTTACAATTAGGGTAGGCAAGACTACAAATAGTGTTTCTTTTACCACACCTGCAACAGAAGAGGTAATTAAATTTGTCCGCGAACGGATTATTTTGAACCAAACATCATAAAATATGATATATTATAATTAATTTTTGGAAAAGGAGGTGCAGAGCATGGTAAGTGATTGGGCAGCAAAGAGAAAGGTAAATGAATTCGTTGATTTATTAGCCGTTACTCCTGTTAAACAATTTTACCCTACCTCTGTACCAAAATATTCCGAAAACCTTACTTTAGAATCTGCATTTGAACAGTTAATAGAGCTTTGTAAAACGGGTGAGATTCATCTTTTATGGGAAGTTAAATGCCCTGGTGAAAGTGATTTTTGTATTCGCACCTTAGATAAAGTAAGCGATTACCAGTCTATTATTGATCACAACTATCGATGTGATGTTTGCGGAAAAGAAACTTGTGTAACAAATGACGATGTTTTTCCACTATTTGAAATTGATGAAGGTTATCGTCACTTTATGAGGGAAGAATTTAAAAAAAAAACAAATCAAACAAGTCGCGTGAGGTTAAAGATAAAGTCAAGAGTATAATTGAAGTTACAAAAGAGGCAGAAGAAAAACCTGTCTCAGAGCTACCGCACCAAACTATTGTTTATTGTCAAAATTATATCGCTGGAGGTGCAGATTCTGTGTCTAGTCGTTCGATAAAAGGGAGCTTTAACAATTCAAATTTCGATGGTAATACAAATATCCAGTCTGATAATAATACCCAAATTCAAAATATTACAAAAGATGAATCTGAAAAGGCTTTTCAAGAACTATTTGCAGAAATAAAAGCTATTTCAAATGAAGATTCGAGAGAGCAAGCTGAAATGAACGCTGAGTCTTTACAGGAAGCCCTTGATACTGGGGATACTAAAAAAGGACAAAGGCTTATAAAATTGTTAAAAGGCACTATCGGTACCACAGCTTCGCTTGTTACTATAGCGAGATTTTTCGGAATTACAATATAAATAAAAAGCCCCTCTCATTGAGAAGGGCTTTTTATTATTATTTCACACGAAGTACTTGTCCCACATAAATAGTGTAGTTATCATCAAGGTTGTTCCAATCTTTGATTTGCTGCACAGTGCTTCCGTAAGTTCTGCTTAGTGAATAAACTGTATCTCCAGAGACAACGGTGTGATAGACAGCTGAGCTCTTTCTTGGAAGATTAAAGCTTTTCACAATTCCATTTACATGGCCACGGGCAAGATTTTCGATAAAGGTAGCTGATTTTAATTTAGCAGCATCATTAGCATTATCAATAAATCCATTTTCAGTTAACAACGCCGGCATTGCTGATTCACGCAGCATGTGGAAGTTAGCTTGTTTCTTTCCTCTATCATAGAAATCCACCAGCTTAATTACCTCAGCATGGATATTGTTTTGATAAGTGGTGGTAGGTGCCCCTACTCCCGGGTAAACATAATCTTCATATCCTGTACCTCCGCCTGCATTAATATGAACTGACAATAAGAAGTCAGCTCCCCAAGCATTAGCTGCATTTGTACGTTCTGATAAGGACACAGTTTGATCACCAGTCCGGCTCATCCGGATTAAAACATTATCATATTCAAGGGTCAAAATATCTTTAATACGTGTGGCAATTTGAAGTGTTAAATTCTTTTCCTGAAGTCCGTTTCCAACTGCACCTGGATCTGTTCCGCCGTGTCCTGGATCAATAAATACTTTTACCATGTTTAATCACCTCTAATATTATTTTTATTCCCATTTAAATGTAACGGCTTGTACTCTTGTCCTCCCCTTTTACATGACAATCACCCCTTTCAAGGCATAAGAAAAGCCACCCATTTGGGCAGCTTATTTTTTGATTAATCCTTGTGCCTGTAATGCTTTTTTCTGTAGTTGTGCTTTTTTACTGACATGTGTGTTCTTCCATACAGTCCAGGCATTAACTGCAATGAAGATAGTAAGCAAAGTAAAATTAGCAATGTCATCGGCAAAAGGAGTAATGTCTACATTAAATACCGCCTTCAATCCTAAAGCCAATAAAGAAAGCCACCCGCTTAAAAGGATGGCCCAATCTTTCCATGTTTTCGGTTGTTCGTACATTTTAGTTTCCTCCCATCTTAATTGCTGCATAAAAAATAGCTACAGCTCCACTGATTATCGCAACAATAAGTGCGTTGGTAATCGATCGCCGTAACCATTTGGTATCATCCTTTATTTCCCGGAGTGTTTCCTTGATATCCTTAATATCTCGTTCATGAAAATCTGTGATTTGCTTCAATTTTGTAATTTCCTCTTGTTGTTTTTCGTCATTTTTCTTTAATTCTTCTAAATCTCTTTGTATTGTTTGTTTCCAGATATCCACTGTTTCCGCCTCCTGTGTCACTCACAATCCCCCCTTGAAGGCAAAATAAAAAGAGCTTCAGAGAGCTCCATATCTGTGTCGATTTTTCTTCCGAATGTGACATAAAAAAGAGTCAACAATTTAATGTTGACCCTGTTTATATAAAAATCCTAAATAAACCATTCAAATGTAATAGATTGGTTTTCTTCGTCAATACGTTTAACGAAATACTTTCTAAATGATTCCACCATCGATGGTTCACTTGTTTTAATAGTGTAGTATGAAGTCGTGCTTGTGTTTTGATCTATCCTATACCACATTTTTATGGTTTCAAAGAAATCAGATTCTTTTCCACTTATGTTTTCAATCCATAGTTTTGTAGCTCTGGTAATATTAACGTGTTCACCTTCAAATATGTGTTCTGACTTCTCTTTTCCATTTTCCACAACAACGGTTATATCAAGTTTGTATTCCATATAGACCACCTCCATTTGTCTACTTATTTCGACAAACAGAAGGATAATCCTGCATAAAAAAATACCTTTACGCTGCGTAAGGTACTCCTGTAATTTCTGTATATTGATCAGACGTAATCATACTTGCCTTTACAAAAGTTTTTAGGCTTTCATCATTATACGATGGATGTCCATTATCATAATAACGTTTAATAGCTGAATACCACATTACGCATTACCTCCCATTTTTTAGAATTGCAATTTCTATAAGAAGATCGCCCTGAGTAGTTTCTAATTCGGAAATTTTAGCTTTGTCAGCTGCGCTTTCAAAAAGAACATTTCCTAAATCTTGCTCTAATATTGTTATCTTTTTCTGTGCTTCAAGTAATGGATTTGGAGGAAGTTCAATTACTTCTCCACTTGTATCTTGTGAAATCTTTGTTTTTACAATGGAACCGCTTGGATACTCTCTTATAATATAATTTCCTTCAATGCGTTCTAACATTTTAGCCCTCCTATTTCATTCTTAAATACCAACCAGCACTAAATGAACCTGTTGAAGTAGCAGATGTAATCTTTAGACGAACTACTAAACTCGATTTAAAATAAAACGGAAGGTCTATTCCTTCAATACTGAGTCCATAATCTGCGGAGTTCGGATTAATATATGGGAGAGCACTCTCTCCATAACCCTTAACACTTGTGGAATAGGTACTGGGACTATATTGAAGTTTATCAACTTGTAATCCACTTTTATAATATCCTGATGAATATCTGACAGGAGCCTCAAAAACAATAACTCCATCAATCTCAATCTGAACTAATCCTGACGCTTGAGAACTAGAGCGTCCATTACATTCGAGAATGGCTCCCTCGCCAGTGAATCTAGCTACTTCAACCCATGTATTGAATGGGTCAGTTCCATTAGTAACGGCAGCACCTCCTCGAATAATATTTGGGTAAGGGTCCAACGTATTGCCACCTGAAGGCTTTTCAAGTAGTGCCTCTATCTTATCTGTCTCTGGTTTTATAAGATCTAATTGGGTCTTTATTAAATCCTGCGTAGCCTTTGTAGGTAAATTAATTTCTGGCATTATAAGACCTCCTCATAAACAAAGACTAACCCATCTTTAGCAGTATTCGTTTTAAATCCATACCGATAGGTTTTTAAGTCTATGGCATCGGTAAATTTATGTGGCATACTTTCCGCCTGATGTTCAGCAACTAGTGCCTGAAGGGCAGCTAACTCTTGCTGGATTTCCTCTGTGCCACCATTTGTTTGAATTTCCTCGAGACATTTATAAATTCGATTAAAGAGCCAATTCATGTGCTGGGCCGAAGGCTTCATACCTGGTTGCCAGCCATCGGTTTTTAATACGGTAGGTGGCTCAACTCCAACCGCATCCCACTTTGGCAATTGTTCTGCCATTCAAATCCCTCCTAAATTGGCAATTCATTATCGGTACCTGGTGTATAAACTGCCCCCAGATAGCCTCCGATGTCTTCATCGTTAACATCACCCAGGCCTTTGGCATAATTAATTGAATTTGATAAATCACCAAATTCGAAGGTACCTGATAATTCAATGGCCCCGACTTTAACGCCAGCCGCCACGGTTTTTTGAACTATGCGAACGAAATTCAAAGGATCCAGACCAGCCTCATTAATCTTTTTTAATGGCAGTTCGATTAGTTTAATTGCTGCAGGTTCCGGTTCCAGTGGATCATCCCACTTTTCTTGAATCTTTATTTCTTTTTGTGGAACTGAAAGGGCCACCGAGAGGACACGGATAATTGTATTGATGCTCCCGTCAGACAAATTTCTGGCGATTTTAGACTTAAGCAAAATTCGATACACTTCATCAGTGGCAACACCACGAGGTTGATTAATATTTGTCCCGATATCATCGAGCGCTGAGCCTTCTGCGTTATCAATATCTCGCCAGTCTCCAACTCTATTAACTGTCTGATGAAGAGACTGCAGTTCATCGCTAAAAATGCGCATGAGCTTGCTTATATTGCTGTCTGGCTGCTTATTGAAGTAGTCGGAAAATCTACTAACAATGGACTTTAAATCAAACATTAATAACCACCTCAATATTACCAGCGCTAATCTGGGCCACCTCAAATACATCAATCAGCACGTTTTCTTCAAGAAAGACTTCCCCTCCATCAGTACTGAAAGAAAGTTCAACATCTGTAACTCCCTCCACTGACATAATGTGTGCCATGGCTTTTGCTAAAATCACTTTTTCTCCCATATTCAAGCCAGTAAATAATTGAGAGGTAGTATCTGATCCGCCGATATATCTCACAACGGCATTTTTCACTTTGTCCACTCCGTCATTAGTAAACCTGGAATCCTTGGAAATTACGGCCCGCGCATGTAAATTCACTTCCGATGCTCTTGTGAAACCAACAGATTGAAGATTTCCACTTAGGTCGGCCACGTCAATATAGGTAGTTCCATACGGTTGGATGCCTCCGGCCTTTGATTCTAAGATGGCATGTGCAATTTCTCCGTCATCTCCACCCAGCACAAAAGCCTGCAGGGCTCTTGAAGGAGTACCATAAGCATCTGTGACATCTGAATAGTTATCAATTACATGCGCTGCCCTTACATTTGGTAAATTCATTAAGGCCCGCCGTATAGCCGCAGGGGTGCCGGACCCCATGCCTTCGACAGTGATGTCAGCTCGGGCACGTGCCTCAGCATCAGTTTCCTTTTCTCTGCCGCCACTTGTCCTTTCCGGATTATTAACACTAATAACATTTGCATCTGGGTTAACGATCTGGGTAATACTATTTGCTTCAACATTTCCAATCGAACCGATTTCGGTACATACTATTTCCACAATGCCTACACCGTTTACATCTAAGGTGATGCCAGCAATAGTTTCGAAGGTGATATCGCTTTCTGTAGAAACTAAAAAACCACTTTCTACGGTATGGTTTGCTGTACCATTGATAGTGATTTTTCCATAGGCGTATTCTTCTAGAATCCTAGTTATCCCAGCGTAAGGAAGTAATTTATCGAGTTGCACGCCTTCAGCCGACTTTCGATATGCAGCATGGTAAACTTGTTCAATTGCCATCCAGGCAAGGGATAAGAACCATGCCATAATCCGAATCAAGATACCTAAAAATGCTTTTTCTGAGACATTAGCATCCGCTCCGAATAATTCTTTGGTTTTCGAAGACATATCATTTAGAAGGTCATCGTAAGTTTTTCTTTTAAAGCCATTTGCATCAAGCACCTAATATCACCTCATCACTAAGAGTGCTGCCGTCTATTAAGGTAACAGAATATCGAATTGTTCTTATCCTGTTGGTGAAATCATTAGAAATGATAAGGTTATCGATAGATGCCACTCTTTCTTCTTGTGACAGAACACGGAAAACCTCTGCTCTTGCCTCTTCATCATTAGATTTTCCCAAGATAAGTGTAAAATCGATACCGAAACGTTCATCCAAGAACCATTCTTTCAGGTTGGTTCCTAGTGGGATGTTCAAGCATTGAGCTATTTCGTCTTCTCCCTCAATCATCTTGAAATCACCATTTTCATAAACTAAATCACCATTGACCAGCTCTAGTGCTTTCAATTTAACACCCCCACAATGACAGCATCCTGAATGCTGAACATTCGTGATGTGCCTGGGAACACATTATGACCGCTTTGGGCATCGTCAATTGCTCTTTGGCAGAACACCACTAAAACCGTATCGCCAGGACTATAAACAGGCAAATACGTCTGAACCGCACCGCCATTTACACGATATTTCTGTTTAAGTGTAGGGACGTTCTCTATAGGTGGAAGTGACTGAGGCACCTGGCCGACTTCTTTAACCTTGAATAGTGGCTGAATCTTGGCTTTCCCAGATGATTCATCAAACGAAAGGATCTTTGCCGGCATAGAAGTATTGATGCTCGTAAATATCGTTCTTTTTAAATTGTCGAAAAAGACACCGGCATTGCTCAAAGAATCGCCTCCACTTCCGTATAGTAGCTGTCACCTTTAAAAATATGTTTTCCTTTTCTAATACGCACCTTGGCTTTAACCCCAACTGCATGAAGTTCAACAATAGATCCTGTATTCATTCGGTACTGGAGCAAAGACTTTATTTTGTATCCTTTAACTGTTACGCCATCCTTTTCTTCCTCAAAGTACTCAGGCGAACCAATTAATCCAGTCTTGCTACTTAGAACAAAACGATGGTCATCTCCTTGCTTCAAAGAACGAATATACAGTTTAGAACGGGAGATATAACAAGCAGCACCGCAGTCTTTTGATATATCTTGCATGGTTTTTACAATCTCTCCATCAACTGCATACCCTTTTGAATACACCTTGTTCTTTGGTAATTTCAAGACAGCTATTGATAATCCAAGAGATTTAGCTAAATCCCTTAAAATTTGCTCAGCTTTTATTCCTGGCTTAAATGATTTTTGGAGAGTCTTCTTCTTGTCGAGTGGCTGGCTATCCAAGACTTTGATTACGGTCTCCCTGTCGGCTCCCGCTAATTTTGAAGTTGTATTGTCAATGTATCCGGATAAAATCAATCCTTTGTCTTCGATGTATCCTGCGTTTATTGTCAACACCTTTCCTCTTTTTAGCTGGTTACGGGTGGTTGCTGAGAGATTATAGACAGAAACAACACTTAAATTTGGATCTAAATCATCGTCAAACGGTATTTCAAATTCAATGTCCAGGTCTGTATTGTTCATTTTCACATTGGTGGTAATGACCTCAACAACTCTCTTAAAAAGCTTACTCATTCATTTATCACCACCAGGAAGACGGTAACATTTAGATTTTCATATCCAACCCGGGTTTCTTGGCCGGATTCATCAATTGGAATGATGAGTGGCCCGGGGAAACGTGTATCGAATATCTCACTAAAAAGAGGTTCACCGTACACGATTTTTTCACCGTATACAAGAACCTCCCCATCCTTTATTAAATCGATAGTAAAATAATCTCCTATTTCGTTGTACCTTATTTCAAGCTCGAAAATTTCGGCCCCCAATTCGATTTCAAAGCGATAAGGGATAAGAGGCTTTTCTATATTAATATATTCTTTATCCATTGCCTCACCCCACTCTCAACTTTACACCAATTGGAATTTTACGAGGATCATATTTGTTCCATGTCTGTAGTTGCTGCCATCTTATATTATATTTTTTACCTAAGGCATAATAGGTATCACCTTTTTTTACAACATGGTATATCGGCGATTGTTTCTTGTTTTCAGTTTGTTTTCGGCCTGCTTGAGCAACTGGAGCAGTGACGGCTTTTCTTTTAGGAGGAACATAAGAGGATTCAGCAATCCGAACCTCTGTAAGTGTGCAGCTAAATCGATAACCATTAATCGTTTTAGAATCAGCCTGAATTGTTAGGCCGCTCATAAGCATGTTTTTGTAAATGCGCCTGCCTTCATAAGTGATAAGCTGTCCTTCGATTTCCATTTTCTCCAGATTAGCAACCATGATTTCTACACGTTCAGGGGTTGTCCTAATTATTAAGCCTGAAATCTTCACAATCACAGGCTTTCTTTCCACATGATCTGAAAGATTAATGCCCTTCTCTACTTTATGAGTAGGGATATCAACATCAATATCAGCATCTTCTTTTTCAACGTGAACTAAATAGCCATTGATTTTTGTTGTGCCGGCTAATTCCGCCAATGCTATCCCTCCCTTACCTGAGGAATGATGACATTCAAATCACTGAAAAACTCCTCCATTGCTTCCTTGATGTTAAATACAGTCTCATCGTTGGTATTGCCGCCTTGTACAAATATTTGAACAGGTGCATGCACTTTGGAAGTTGTAGTGCTTGTTGTAACTGTAGCAGCAGTGTTATATTTGCCTGCATTTCCAAAGTCTAAAGATGGGTTTGTTCCATCTCCCTTTAAAATACCTGCCGACCTTAACGCGTCTGCTTCTTCTGCTGGAAGAACCGCTTCATCCTTATGCAATAGTGCAGGCATTTCATCATAAGGAACCCGCCCAAGACCAACTTCAAAGCCCGGTAACAAGTTAGAAACGTTCGAAACCACTCCGCTAATCTTACTGCCGATATCCAACTTCTTGAGGGCCTTTCCTACAGCCCCAATCTTTTCAATTACCCATTCAACAGCATCAGCTATGGCATCAAAGGCAGACTTCATCCCATCCAAAATAGGTTTCATGACAATCCAGGCTATTTTTATCGTGGTTGTTGCCAGAGGTAGCAAAGGAACGATAATTTCCTCTACTAAAAATCGTATAACTCCGGATATACCAGAAAATAAACTGCTTACAATTCGTAGAATAGGAGAGATAACATTCATTGATGTCTCAATCACAGAACGCGCCACCGGGAACAGAGGAACGATAACCCCCTCTATTACACCTTGAACAATGCTTTTTAAAGTACTGAAAATATTTATTCCTGTGGAGACTACATTTGCAATTACTCCCATTGAATTGCCTATAAATTCTTGTGCTACCGGCATAAGTGGAATAATGACGTCATTCACAAATTGCATAATGACATCTTTACCATAGTTGAAACCGTCGGCGACCTTTTGAGCGAAACTAGCAATTCCATCTGCTATCTCAGGAGGAACACCTAAGTTCTGCCATATATCTGATATCTCTCCTGTATTGTAAACAAGAGACATAATCGTGTTATAGACTGCATCGATGATATCCTTAACTTTTGATAACTGATCAAATCCTGCAGATACAAACTCCATAAATGGTCCAGGATCAACATTTGAGATGACATCACTAAGCTTGGATAATACTCCAACGGCCTGTTCTAATATTGGCGCCCCGGCTTTCGCTAAAAAATCCTGCCACGCCTGTTTTAGGTTACCAAGTTGGTTTTCATAGGATTCCGATTCTCGAAGAGCTTGTCCAGTGGCACCGGCTGACTCCATCATCTTTTCAGCGAATGTTAGACGGGCCAGCTGCTTATCAGCTTCACCAAGGTTCTTCCAGTCCAATCCGAGTTCTTTTGTTGCAAATCCGGCCAATTGTGTTTCATTTGCGAAAAGACCAATTGCCTCCCCGCCCTCATAGTTCCCTTTGATAAATGAGTTAAGGGCACTGTTTGCATCTTCAAAGGATTTATCATAGAAGGCCGCAGCGTCCGCTACAGCTGACACAGCACGTTGTGAGGCATCCATTGCGTCGCCTGTTTCCAAGCCCAGACCTTTAAACAAGCTTGTCATTTGGGTATAGGCAGGCTTGATCCGATTAGGGAGCATTCCGAATGATTCACCCAGATTCTCGACAACTCCCTGCGCTTCCCCTGCATCTGCTCCAAAAACCTGGTCAAACTGGGCTTGTAAGGCTTGGGCACCCGCTGCGGCTTCGATGGCTCCCTGGGTGAACTCCTTTACGGCTGCACCAATGCCTAAAGCCATAAGTGCTGAACCGAGACCTATTACTGTCTTCTTGAAGATATTCATACTGCCATCAGTATTTTGAACTTCCCTGTCAAGATTGCTCAAGTTACTGTTGTCTAAATCCTCAACCTGATCTGCCGCATCTTCAATTGAGTTTTCTAAATCCTCGAATTCATCATTCAGATCCTCAACTTCATCAACAGCATTATCTATAGAATTAAGATTAAAGCCATTTATGGATCTAATCACATCATCAATTCGTCTATCTAATTCTGCGAGAGGGCCATCGTCGATGTCCATTCCAATTGCTACAAACACATCACGCAAGGACATTTAATTACCTCCTCTCGCATTTTTGACTCGCTCAATTTGGCTGTCTAATGCCGCATTGATGTACATGATTTCATCCAATGTCATTGTGCAAGCTTCGGTGTAGGAAATTTTCCCTTCCATGATCGGTCTCCAAAAATACCATTCAGAATCAACCTTCTCGCGATATTGGTGAAGTGGTTTAGCTTTCCTGAAAGGTAAACTTCACTGCAGCCGACATGACTTCAGTGAATCCACCAACTTCTTCAAAATGTTCGAATGTTACCTTGCTGCCATCTTCCTGGAAAATAACGTGCTCCATTAGGGATTCATATAATTTCTCCCCCTGCTGAACACCGTGCTCGTTTTTTGCAGTGTCTCGCATGCGAATAGCTTCACGAAGCCCAGGGTGCTGGAAAATGTACTTGTTACCGTTTTTAGTTCCGAATTTTTGTTGTTCACCTTTTTTAGCCATTTGTTTTCTCTCCCATTCTCTTCTTTTTAATTGATTGGTAATATGTCGTTTGTTCATAACAAATAAAAAGAGTGAGCCGAAGCCCACTCATCCTTTCTATTTCACTGTGTAATCAAAGACTTTTATGGTATAGACACGGCTCGCTACTGCTTTTCCATGTTCAATATCCGGTACCTTCGTAACCATCGCTTTTGTTCCGCCTGTAACCTCTTTAATTTCATTATTTGAGTTCACCCAAATCGGGAACATAGTCCGATCATTCGCTAATGTATTTAAATAAGGAATGGACGGAGATGTTTGGCTCAATGTGATCTCAATCGTGCCAAGAGAATCACCGTTAATGGAAACAACCGCATCTCCCTGGGCTGATGAACTTGCTTCGAAGTTATCGTTATCTTTCGAGCATTTAACCATGGTACCGTCAGCATATCCAGTGACGAATACACCATTTACTGTTGTTGTAACTTTTCGAGCATCATATGTTCCAACATGACCCATGCTCAAGACCTCCTTTTTACACTAAAATTTCACCTTTAATCTTCGCTTCATGAATGGCCCCAGCAAGTTCAAAGTCAAAATAGAGTCCGCTATACCTACGTTCTGCACGATCAGTTGCAGGGGATTCATTTCGTCCCTGGCTGGAAATGGTATATAAATACTTTCCTGAATCATCAACAGCGATAATGCCATTCTGGCCTGCCACTTCTAAGACTGTACGGACAGCTCCCTCGATTTGAGCGATTCCGCTATCGGTATAAGGGATTTTGGGATTTGATGCAAACAAAAGTTGCACTTGCTGTTCAATGTTAAGCTTCACCCAGTCCTTGCCGTGAATGACATCAATATATTCGCCACTCACAAGTTTGCCTTCACTTGTCTGGTCAATCCCGGCTTTCCTTACATATGCCATTCCTCCGTTTAAGTGGATTTCACTCAATTTTGGAGGAGTAAGGTCTTGAGGGGTAACGGACTTTAATGTTTTGAACTTCCATGTCACTGATCCAACTGGAAGAGAGCCGATCCGGCCAATTAATGCAGCATGTGGCAATTCATCTTTCTGATCATGCTGAAAGGCAAATGTGCGATCATAGTCCTCAACTTTTAATAAGGCCAAATCTTCTACACTATCAACAACATGAGCAGCCATCTTCAGCCCGTGACCTTCAACTACATCACTAATAGCTTTGTAATCATCCACAGTTCCTGAATCCAGCATGACAAAATACCAATCATTGTAGAAATATTCTTCAAGCACAGAAGCTGCTGTAACAGGTTCAACTGCAGTTGTATCATAAGTGGCAATAGCTATTTTTTCAGGACGAGTATCGCCTTGATCAAATACCTTCTTTGCTATTTCATAACCTTCAGACTGTTCACCAAAGGCTACTTTGATAGCCTCTAAGTCTCTGTATTCTTTATAAGGACTTCCTCCAGCCTTATTAACCAGGATTAACGGAGTTCCTAAGCCAATGAGCGCCGATGGGTTCTTTATGTCAATCGTGACAGTAACATCTTGTAATGGCATTTCACTCACTCCTACATCTCAATATTTTCAATAACTTCAGCATCAAACGACTCTTGGCCGCGCATCCGCAGCCGGACATCAAAGCCATATCTGCGTTCATATTCAATGTTTAAAAAAACATCACGATTCGTGATTGCTAATGCATCCACTACCGTGATGTTCTGATCGGATAACTCTATATGGCCTTTTCCTAGAAAGTATGAACGGGCCTTATAAGCCAAATCATGGGCTTCTTCGATATCTGCTGCATGGCAAGTAATTGATAGAATCATTTCCGTATCTTGCTCGATACTGGAAAGGCCCATTTCTACATCCATCTCCTCTGCGATTTGTCCGATTCCTTGCCCGGTTAGAGTAACCTTAAGGGTATAAAACGGATAGGCAGGCTGATTCCCTGTTGAATCTGCCATAATGACAGTATGGGTGGTATAACCTTTCAGACCTGCTATAACCGGGCGACGAACGTTTGCAAGATTAATCAAAAGAACTCACCCCTTTAGCAACATAGCGATAGAAATCAGCGAACGGGGTGAAATTAATCGATGTATCGATCTTGTACTTCATACCCTGATGCTCAATCTCATCTCCGTGTTTAAAAGGTGTAAGGGAATATATTTGACGGTCAGATTGAGTAACAGCTCCTCCTAATTGAGCAACCGTCTTCATATCAAATGGGATAACAGCACATTCCCTAACCTCCGGGACCACATCACCTGGTACGTATTCTCCATCTTCATTCCAACTGCCGTCACCTTTGCCGACAATTACGTTTACATTTGAACTGTACTTGCTTATTAAGCGACGGAAGGAGTATAAATTCATTCCACATCAACCTCCATCGAGCCAATAAGGCCACCGCTGTCCACCAAAGGATTCGAAGAGCCTTTCATTTCAACTGTGAATGGATGGTTGACCGGGTTATTTAGATCAATTGCAAATTCTTGAATTTTCCCTTTCAATTCAAGTCCCAGCATTTGAAAGAACAACTCAGGCGATACATTTCCCTCAATAACGTCAGTAATAAGCTCCTGGGCTTTATTTTCGATGGCCACTATGTTCTCATCGGTCCCAGTTCTAAGAAAAGAACGTTCAGGAATGACGATATGTGTAGTTGATTTCTTCAGGTGAAGCCCCTGTGATGCCAAGTATCTGCGCATTTTATCAGTAACCTGGATTCTTGCTCCAAACTCATGGACGCCTGCAATCATAGCCATTTGGCTGTTTTGGATATAACCCACTTTGGCCTTTTTGGCCTTAGCCCTTGATAGATCTGCCAAAACCTCAGGAATTCGGTTATTATCTGTGACTCTAATCCTTGCCATCTCATCACCCGCCAAATGATTTGAATCGGATTCTTCTTAGTCCAGCGCTAGTCAATTGAGCCAGCAATGCACTATCTCTTTCTTCACCAGATTCAAAAGTTTGTGACATACCTGCAATGGATTCACTCTTAATACCCGGATTGACAACCATTTCGTATGAGACATACAATGCAGCTACGCTTTTTGCCGCGGGTGGCAATTTCAGTTCTCCGTCAATCAAAAAGTCACGGTTGCAGGTGCGCTGAACGAAATCGATTGCATCTTCCAAGGCTAACTTCAAAAACTCATCCTGGGTATTATCCGATATTCTCAACCTGACCTTAAGTTCATCAAGATTCATCCTGAACAGCCTTTTTGGTTGTCCTTTTCGCTTTTTCATCTGATACAGGCTTGAATCCTAATCCTTGATAAACTACGTTAAAGGCCTTTTCAGTGACAATTAACTCTTTACCGTCTTTAGAAATCTTAATAGTTTTACCCATTGTATCCCTCCTAAAATAAAAAGCGACCCGGTTAGGCCGCCTTGATTATGGTGTGACTACCTCTGGCGTAAGTGCAGCAAAAGCATCATCTTTCAACGTCATAAACCCAATATGCATCGTTGCTCTCAGAGCGAACATATCTCGTTCAAATAAGTTAACTGGTCCGCCATCAGAGGTGATAGTTGTCAGGGTAGCATCTTCACTAATGGCATATTCAATACCTTGCAGAATACCGTATCGGGCATATCTCCAATCGCCAGTTAATAATTCAGCTTTTGTATAATCCCAAGCTTTACCGTCGACATATCCTACCGGCAACCCTAACACCTGATTAGGAGCTCCTGTGCTAGTCTCGTTAAAAATTGGTTTATTCTGAGCATCTACAGCACCACGTAATTTTTGACGGAATTTTCTTGTAGTCGTAAATCCGATTGGATCATTATCTCCATCTTCTACTAAAGAAAGTAGACCATTTAAATCTGAATAAAGATTCGCAGTAGATCCCCTTTCAATGGAATTACCACTTGCAGTGATTCGTTCCCACACAGAAGTTCCAGCAGTATAAGGGGACTCGTTACCAAACAATGCAGCTTGGTCAAATTTTGTATAAAATGCTTCTGAAATCATTGGTTTAACTTCATTAAAGAAATCTGAAACAGAAAACTTCAAGAATTCTTTTGAAACAGGAATAATTACCCCTAATTTTTTGGCTTCCATTGTAGCTTTTAACCATTCGGCCTTGCTCGTTTGGATACGTTCACCTTCCCCAACCCAGTATGCACCAGGACCGCCTGCTAGATAAGTGAACTCCTTTTTGGGTTTGGTCATTGCTTCATAGGTTGCTAGTTGTGCTATCACTGAGTTTTGCATAAACTCCTTTAATACTAACGTGCCTTGTTCTGTTGGTATTGTTCCTGTTTTTGCATCCTGTAATAATACGTTTGCAGGATTAAAATCAAATTGCTTTATGTTTACTTTTAATAGATTTGTTTTCATGAATAATTTCCTCCTAGTTTCGAATACTTGCTTCTCCAGCTAATTTGGCAATGTCGGTACCACCAGCATTATTTGTGTTCATGCCGTGATCAATTATTCTTCCGCTTTCCTTAAATTTCGTTGCAACAGCTGATTGCACAGCCTTGTTGTATTCCTCTTCAAACTTCGAAAGATTGGAAAGTGTATTTTCCTCATCTTCGGCAATAAAAAAGTCAATAATCCCATCAGGCAGGCTTTTCTCTTTCGCTACCTTTAGGGCTTTATTGACTAAAGATTCCCGATTCCGGGCTTTTTTCTCATCTTCAATTTCCTTCCGGAGCTTTTCGAGTTCCAATTGTTCCGGAGTTTTAGATGGGTTTCTCTTATTAACCTCTTCTTCGATAAGCTTTTCGAGATTGTTTTGCTTCCATGTTTCAAGCCCTTTGGTAAAGTGACTATCTAACCTTGGCTGCATCAGCTTCTTCCCCTCTTCGCTTTCCAAGAATCCTTTCACCTTATCAGCCGATACGGCAGAAAGTTCTCCTAGATAAGCTTTAACGCCTTCATCTTCCTTGTTATCTGCAAGAAACTTTTTTACAGCCTCTAAATTAATGGTCCCTTTATCAAACTGCTTAATATTTACCTTTAGGAAATCATACTTTTTCATTTGAATACCTCCTACGCCCTTATAGTGCGAGCCTACAAGTGCAAAATAAATAAGCCTTTTTAACGTCTATTGCTTAAAGACAAGGTTTATCCTTAACGATTACTTGCAAGGCTTCTGGATATTGTTCTGATAATTCTTGAAGGTAGCGAACAGACGATTGCAGAAGAGTTGAAACCGAGGCACATACAACACTTTCTGTGTGCCCTTCTGCTTTAATGCTCATATATCCGTCTTCCCCTAAAACAACCTCAATTTTTGTCATTGCCATCATCTCCCTTATGACCTAAGAAGGACTCTTCCCAATCGTCAATCTCATCTTCCTCTACATCAGTTCTTACCCGATCACTGAAAGGCTTTCGGATTCGCAATTAGAATCATCCTCCTATAGCTTTTTGGAAATCCTTAAAGGTTTGTTGTGAGAGGTCCTCATTTGATTTTCCCTCGATGCGATCAATTTCATAAACAAGTATGCAGCGACAATTTATATCGTGATGAGCGTAACCGGTATTACCTGGAGCAATGCCCTTTTCACCTCTTCCAAGGTCAAACATATCGTCAACTGGTATTTTCACATGCCCCATCTTTTCATGGTTTGCTTTTGATGTTCTGCGGACACGGCTATCTTTCATGTTCCGCCATTTTTTCATCATGATGACACCTTTAGAATTTGCATATCTTGCACTGTCCAATGTGCCTGCTTCACGAACACGATGGGTTTCAGTCCTTGCTACACGAATAGATTTGACGTAATCGCCTTCGAATGTGGTTGTCAGGGTACTTGCCATATCTTTGTAAGTAGAACCCCGCACAAGGCCTTGTGTGACCTCTCGCTGGATTGTGTAAATTATCTCTTTCCGGTTTTTTTCAAGAGTTTCCGATAATGTTAGGCCTGTAATTGGATTATTTAGAGCACGCTGGATCTGATCAGCTTTCAAAGATGTATATTTCAGGCTTTTTCTTGCCTCGTTTTCTATGGCCCAACCCATCCAGGCATAAGAATAGACATAAGCTTCAGCTAAATGAGTGGAAATGCTTTTCTGAGTCTCCAGAGACAATGTATCAACATGCTCGTTCAACGAATCTATGAATTTCTTAAGTCGATTGTACTTAATCATATTTTGATAAGTTAATTGACCATCTTCTTCAAAGTCAGAATAGATTTTCCCCAGTTCACCTAAAGCCAAGGTGACTAATTGACGGTAAAACCCACGGATGGAACGCTCGATTTTATCCAGCTGCTTATCTGACCATTCTTCAAGCTTCCTGGAGTATTCCTCAAGATCCATTATCGTCACCATCCTTTAAAGGAGGGATTTTATCCATCTCTCTTTCCCGCTGTTCGATTTCATAATCCACATCATCAACAATCGAAAGAGAAGCAAGTGCAGTCTTTTCAGAGGTAGTGGCTTTTAATGTTACTGCTGTTTGTGCTTCTTCCAGTAAGTTAACCGGGATATTCCTCTTGAAAGAAGTGAAGATCTTTAAATAGTCCTCTTTACTGCAAATCCCCTTTTTATCCCATGCGCTACAGAGGACCTTGTATTGATAACGCAAGGCAGCAGTCATCTTTCTTTCCATGGTGATGCATTTGTTTTCAAGGGCCATTAACTTATATTTCATGGCGACACCAGAAACATTGTTTCCGAAAGCCTCATCGCTAAAATTCACACTCTTTGCAAAGCGCAGGATATTTTGCTCCAGGCGATTCAAATGGTTTTCAATCATCGTGTCATTGATATCTTTTGTGAGATAGCTGACACTGTCGTCTTTCCCCATAAGCTCGAAAACGCCCGTTTTCTTTAACGTGTTAATATCATCATCATCCAGACCTAACCCACGCAACACCAAGTACGCCAGGCGATACTGCTCAATCTCATTATTGGCATCAGAAAGAGTCCGATCATAGGCATCGATTAGCTTGAAAACCTTTTCTGCATCGGCCATCAACTCTTCGTTGTTAGGCAACCCAAAAAGAGGACAATAATCAAAGGTATGAGGATTCTTTTCTTTCAACATCAATCCACTTGTTCCTGTTTCCAGAACATAAAAATGACTGCCGTCATAAAATTCAGCCTGTAGCTTATTGCCTTCCAGATCAAAGAACCTAATTGAAAACTCTGGTTCAGTAAAATCTGTGCCGGAAATGATGATTGTTTCCCACGGATCCACATTCACAATTCGTTCTTTGCCGTCTTTATCGATATAGCATAGTCTTGCTGCATACCCACAAATCGCGGCCTTTTTACCCCACTCTGAGTCTTTATCCTCTACATTATTCCGGATGATAAAGTTTTCAAGCTCGGCTTTCAACTTCACATTTTCGTTTTCCTCCTTACTATCAACATCATAAGAAATGGGGTGACCAAACATATAACCCACTTTGGTATCAACGATTTCAGCATCGAAAGCGTTATTAAGATGATTATTCACTTTGCTGTCGATTCGCATTACTTTCCCTGTCTCAAAATCTTCATAATCAACAGGCTGCCGAGTCAATATGGGTACACCTTGAACAGATGCTTTATAACGCTCATAAAAGGTTCTTCGCTTAGCCAAATCGCCTTTAAACTCTTCTATTGCTTCCTGTATAGTTTTTGGGTCAGCTCCTCTTTCACGAAAAAGACGGAGAAATTTGTAGGTGTTCATTTCTTCACCTCTTTCCTTTTAAGATTTGCTTCTGATAATGGGTATAAATCGCATAGCGAATTGCATCCAGAACATCGTCCCACTGCTTCACCGGCTCGCCTGTATTGGCATTCCAGACATATTGGAAAATCTCTTTCTTAAAGCGATCAACGTTCTCCTGGACTATAAAGAATTTATCTAACTTAAACAGCCGGGCAACTTCCTCGATGCCAGCAACAACTTTCTTTACTGCTTCAATAGCTCTTAACCCTTCTCTTCTAAAACGCTGAACATGTTCTGGGCGGGCGCTGTCACAATAGAAATTAATGTTGCCATAACGGCCTTTAATTTCTTTAGCAACACCGACCCAGTAATCGATTTCCATATGCTGCTTGGCATGCTCTTCAATTAAGAAAAGATCACCCATGTCATCCTCTGCAAGAACACAAATGGAGCCATGATGTTCATAGCCCCAGTCAACTCCAGCAAAATATTTAACTATGTTTTTCTTTTCGAATTTTGCACGAGAAATATAGTGTTTATCCCTGTTAAAGTCCTTATAGATGACTCCTTCAGCAGCTACCCACAGACCATTAATATCTCGATCTGTAAACATTCCGGTTGGCGTAGCCGCAACAATAGATTGCACATACTCTTCATCCAAAAAGATGTTGTCAAACAAGGTGAAATGAAATGCAACGATATTTAATCGGCCGTTATCAAGCCTCTGACCATCTTTATCGATGATATCTGTTTTAACCGGATGGGCAGGATTCTCGGGGTTCGTATCAAGTAAGATCTGCGCACCTGGATAGGAGCAACGGGAAATGACTTCCTTGACGAACATGTCATGTAAGGCTGTACCTTCATTCAAAAGCGCTCCTGCAGCTGTAAAACCCCTTGCCTTTTTCCAGGCATCAGCATTGGCGCCATCAAAGCAATAAACTTTATTGCCAAATACACTAATGGCATTTGTCTTATCAAGCTTCAGTTCTTTGCCCAGAATCGCTTCCATATCGTTTAAGATATTTCTTCGAATCGATGCCTGAGTTGAACCGCCAACTATAAACGACAATCCCTTGCCTTCAAATCGAGCGATGAGCATTAAAAAAAGCAGTATGAGGACAAACGTCTTTCCAGCACGTTTTGCTCCACTAGCTGCTAGGATTTTAGGCTTTTCTTTTATAAAACAATCCCATACTTCGCGCTGTTTCGGCGTTAAATCCATTACTCATCACCTGCCAACTTACGAAGCATTTTAGCCACCTGGCTTTCCTGTGACGTTTCTTCATTGTTTTGAAGTTTGCTGATTTCCATGCGAAGCTTCTCTTCCTGCAGGCGCTTCTTATCATTCTCAGAAAGGAGATCAGTGTACTTCGATAGGAACTCCAGGGCCTTCATCTTGTCAGCAAGCTTAACGGATACGCCATCTTTGCCTTTCTTGACCTCAGTGATCAGGGTGCCATCCACTTCATCATTGTTCTTAAGATTAACGAAACTGTATGAGTAAGTAATCTCATCTCCATTTTCATCAATCATCGGCTCACCATTATGATCAAGCTCTGGCATTTCCCTTTGACCGAAATCAACAAAGTCTGTAATGTCAGCAAAAGCAATATCGATGTACTTCTGGAGAACAGCTTGGGCATCTAGAAACAATCCATGTTGCTGTTCTGCTTTTAACCTTTCGATTTCCTTTTTTACGCAAGGTTTTGCAAGGGTCTTATATCCTTCCGCCTTGGCTGATAGATAGCTACATTCATAAGCCTTCTGATAAGCCTTTGTAGCATTGAAATACTTGATGTAATAAAGACAGAACATCTTTTGCTTATCAGTTAAATCATCGGATTCAATCACCGGTTCCAGGGTTGCAACCTTTTTCTTTTTGGTTGCATCCTTTTTCGTTGGATCCCTTGACCATCCTTCACGACTTTTTCTGCTTTTTAGAGTTCCGATTTTGACATCGTGTTTTTCAGCAAGTGCCTTTAATGTGATCTTGGAGGTCTCAAATTCCTTTCTTATTTCATCCCAGCTCATTACATGGCACCTACCTCCTGTCTAATTTTTTGCAATAGAAAAAGCACCCCTAAGGATGCCTTGCCTTGTTTATAACATTTGTTCTATTTTTTGTTTAACAAATTTCATATCTTCTTCAAACTGTTTGAGTTGAGCCAAATCGCGATCATATGTGTTAATTTCATCTCTTAAGAATTCGAGATCCTTGCCTAAATTTTGTCTCAATTTTGGATTAAGGGTGTCGTCTTGTAGCCATTCTTCAATACAGGCAATTTGAATCTTCTTTAATTCCATAAAATAATCACGTTTTTCTTCCTTCTTGGCTAGGTCTTTTTCGTTTTCTATTAAAGTCTTGTTAACACCACTTAGCCAGCCTTTTAGGTATTCTGTTTTTTCCATATTGCTCACTCCCTTCGCCTTAAAGTTTCGACAAAAGGAGATATTTTCCTGCAAATTATTCACCGCAAGGTGGATCATCAAACAAAAATAGAGGAAGCAGCTTGGTAACCGCCTCCCCGTCCTGCCTTTAAGTTTAGCAAGCTGATTTATGTTTTAGCAATTTTGTATCTTTTGTGCCATTTGTGCCATTTGTTTCCTGAGAAAGCTGATTTACTATTGATTCACGTATTCTCCTAATATGTGAAAAGGATAACCCCATATGGGCGCCAATCCATCGATAGCTCTTTCCTTCAAGTAACCAATGAAGAATTTCTATTTCTCTATCATCAGTTATAAGATGCATCCGATCCTGAATAACAGAAATCTTAGCCTCGTACTTATGAATAACCGAATATCTTCTTTCCCTGCGGACATTCTCTCTATATACAGGGTCACTTGTGGTGCCTTGTGCCTTTGGCATCCCAGCTGCATCTCCATATTGAGCTGTGAGCCCTTCCCCTGCATCTTTCATTGAGTCCCTGAGTATCTTTATAGAGTTCATCATCCAATGATAATCTTTAAGAATGGATTCTATTTGTTTGCTGGCAGCTTCTTTCATCCAGGACCCTCCCATGGTAAAATTAATTTGGGTAGGCCGGGAGAAATCCTGGCTTTTTTATTTTCCGTAACGAGCTTCTGTACCTTTCTTGCTCCTCCATCTATAATCCGTACCGAGGTTAGCGAAAGTCGTATCGGACTTCTTAACATTCTTTGCTGGCCGAATCGGATGCTTTTCGATATATGCTTGGCGCTCTTCTTCCGTCATGTACCAAACATCAACTTTTCCAATCATGACTTATCTCCTTCCGATTTAGAATTACATTACTAAATATTTCTTATGGGCATCTCTTTTCTTTTCTTCAGTTAATTGTGCATAAATTTGAGTAGTGGCCGGATCCTCATGTCCCAACAAAGCTTGTACAGCTGCAATATCAGCACCATTATTCAATGTGAGGGTGGCAAATGTATGCCGCATTGTATGTGGGCTGATTTTCTTATCGAGACCTGCCTGCTTTGCGATAATGCCAATCTCTCTTTGGATTCCCCTTTGAGACAGCCTGCGATATGGCTTCCTCTCTGTAACCATTAATGCTTCTGAATCATCAGTCCGGTTCATTAGATATTTCCGAAGATGATACATGGCTTTCGGGCTAAAATACACTTCCCTTTCCTTATTGCCTTTTCCGATAACCCGGCAACTGGCTGTGCGATAATTGATATCTAATTTATTAAGTGCATGCACTTCCGATAACCTGCAGCCAGTCGCATATAAAATTTCAAGAAAAGCTCTCTGGCGATTTGTTTTACATGACTCCCGGAGCAATTCCAGCTCTTCAATTGTCAGGGCTTTCGGGAGCCTTTTCTCTTTCTTAGGTGGCTTAATCTTGGTTGTTGGATCACGCTGCAGAAATTCTTCTGCCGTTAACCAGCCAAAGAAGCTTTTTAAGACAGATAGTTTCCTGGATACTGAACTTAACTTCAGATGTTCTTAACCTTCTCAATATTCACCGGTACCAACTCAGAAATGTATGCAGCAACATCGGACATCAATTGTTCTCCAGCATTCATTTTTGCTCCTCCTTCTGTGATAAGCTAATTAACTCCTCCTACCTTTTGTTTCTTAACCCCAATGCCCGTGAGACTTCATAATTGCTATAATTTCATTTGCATAAGGTTCATCTGTATTGATGACTAAATAGGTGTTTTCTTTCTTACCTTCTATTGCTCTTAATTGTTGAATAGCAGCAGTTGAAGCACTTAATTCAATCTTTGCCTTTTCATCTAAATATCGATTTATGTCATCGTTTTTCAAAACAGTAAACTTCATTTTCATTCCTTCTAAATTAGCCAACCTCTTACCCTCCTAATTAATTCAATTCTTTTATCTGCATCCCCCAACAACCGGCTATAAACTCAGCATCTTTCCATTCAAATTCATCAAATATATAGGCTTGTTCACGATCAGCAGTGAGCGAATAATGCCAACCTATATTTGAATCATTTGCAATATAGTTGTAAAAGATTTCGGGGAAGTCACCTTTGGTTTTCGATGCTTTCATATGACTGGAGCAAACAATATAGCGTGCCATGGTTCCCTCCTAATCAACTGAACTATCATTTTGTTTCGCTAAATGTTCGGAATGCGCATTAAACGGTTTCTAACTCAACTTCCACAAATTCAAAATGTTTCATTATGTTTGTGTAGCCGAAATTACAAATGGCATCCTTGCCATACCTTTCGTGAATCAACTGTTCATGTATCTTCAAATTTTCTATATGTGATTCTTTATTCTCAATTATTAAAGCTTTGCTTAAATCTTGAGTAAGCCAGTCAAGTTCCTCGCCATCTGCTTCAAGGTAGTAATCACCTTTCATATCTTCTTCCTTTGATTCTTCTCGCAATCTTAAAACCCATGCATCTTTCATAATTTTTCCCATCCTCCTATGTTTGGCACTTTGCATTTATAACCTAAGTTAATCCCATAATGTTGAATGTAATAAACTCCACATTTATCACATTCCCATAAGTTTGATTGTGTTGATTTATGTTGAGCGATAGTAACGTAATTATGTTTACAAAAATACTGCTTTAGCTTCAGCATTAACTACCTCCTATGTCGCTTTATGGTTTCGGAAATTGACATTACTTAATCCACTTATGACCACATCTAATACAGTTGAACTCGACACTATTCCATAACCAAGACTTTGATATATTAGACTTTTTATGCCCAAGCATTTTACATTTCCAATTCTTAAACATCATCTTTTCTCCTTCGGATTGTTCGCTACTACTTAGGCTTTTTAGCATAGAATTTATTAGGGTTATTCTTTAAAATTTCCTCCCAAATATAAACCCTAAAAACCTTTTGCCAACGCTTATTTTCGTTATCCCATAGTTTCATACCGCTATAAATATCATCGAATTTTACAGGTTTCATCATCTCAACCCCTTATTGCACTATATTTGTCGAGAATGCATAAGCCAATTCATCCTGGACAAACTACCTTCACGAGCAAGGTCAGTCCTCCACAAACCACATCCAACTAGATTAGGTCCTTGCTCGCAACACAATGCTTATCGTGTTTCATACTTTCTCTATATAAGCTTTAATTGCATTTAAAGCTTTTTCCATTTCTGGAATAGCCTTTTTAACACCATTAATGTAATTATCATTATCTAAATGAATTTCATTTCTACCTTCTCTGTCGCTTAAAGCATTTGAAAGATTTTGTAGTAAATCAGCTAATTCACTTTTTTGTTTAGTTATCATATTCAGTCCTCCTTAATTAACGTTTTTACTCTTTTGTTTCCCTCCAACCCCGGCCATCCAGCCACCGTTCAATACTTGCTACAAAGATATCTAATCCACCCGATATACCTTTTTTATCAATGTGAAGGGCATAACCAGAGAAGTCTGGCCCCTGATAATGACAAACGCCTTTGTGCTTGTTATGTTTCTGAATCAGCAGCCGTTCTTTTCCTCGGATAAACTCCATCTCCTCGCCCTGTTTTAAATCTATTATTTGATCTTCCAGGGCGAAGGAGAATAAATCTAATTGTTCCATGCTTGCCCCTTCCCTATCGATTTTTTGTTACATAATTACTATATTACTTGTAGGATTTTCCACCTTCTTGTCGAATGATGCTATATAAGGGGGTGGAAAAATTGAAATCATATCTTATTTCTTACGATTTAATAGGCCCTAATAGGGACTATGATTCCGTAACAGAAAAAATTAAATCTTATGGTACATGGGCTCGTCCCCTAGAATCAGTTTGGATAATTAAGACTGATGATACTGCCACAACAATTCGAGATAATATTGCTTCAGTAATGGATTCAAATGATAAATTAATTGTTGTTCAGTTATCTGGCACAGCAGCTTGGCGAAATTTATCTGATGAAATGGGTAAATGGTTAAAAGAAAATCTCTAGAATAATTTGAGAGTAGGAACTATTAGCAGTAGTTCCTCTTTCTTGGTAACATAATAAAAATAGTGATTTTTAATGGAAATCAACTGCTCCATTGTCCGCTGCCAATTCAAAGGCTTCTTGCCATTTTTTATATAATTTGAACCAATACCCAGCTTCCTCACCAAGCGTTAAGGCAAAAAATCTTGCCCTTTCAGCATTCTTATTAAAATCATTTGCTAATTTTCTAGAAACAGCAGGGCCAATCACACCCTCATTGTCCGCAAAGTTAATTAATTCTTGAAAGTCATCACCTTCAGCAAACTTTTCAAGGCTTGCTCTCCACCAGTTATAACCAGAATAGCTACCTGCACGAAACTCCAAACTGTCTTCCCATGTATAGACCTTTTGTGGATCAACACCTTCACCACGGCCAGGGAAGTGTTTCTCTGACCACTCCATACTTCCACCTGGCGTCCACTCTTCGGTCCAATTTACAAGGCCACCGTACTGATCAAATTGTGGATTCTCTACTATTTTTAATTTTCTATAAGCCGTAATATCTAAGCCCATGGTTACTCCTCCTAATTTAATAATCTATAAAAACTCCTACTTACGAATTTTAGGGATTTCGGAACCTCCGAACTTCTTGCAATCCGTTCCCATCCGGGAGGAGCATTTCCTGTATTGTTTACAGCGAGTAAAGCAAACCATTAATCTATCTTCTTGCCGTACCCAGGCTGGCCGATCGTCTGCGATTAGTACGCTTGGCACTTTTCTTCACAGCCTTTCTTTTCAGCTTTTTTAATTTATCCAGCTCGATGAATCCAAGATCTTCGTCATAGGCTATGACAGAAAGCCGGTAGAGATAAAGTCTGTCAAACCACTTTCGCTTTAAATTAAAGACCTCTGTCGCTACACCTTTTACATCGATCACCTCAATAGATCCATCCAAGTGCTTTACTTCAAAATCTGCCACGTATTCAACTTTCCTGATTGTCCTGCCGTTCTTTTTAAATCCTTCCTGGAGCAAGTATCTGGGCTGCAGTTTGAAGGATTTTATCTGTTTGGCATGCTTGAGCCATTTCAGCTGTTCGTAATATTTCGCCTCAGCCTGACTATCAAACTGATGGCCGTCACACATTGTTTTCTTGTTGCCATACTTGCTCATTTCTTTTCCTTCAACTCCATTTTCAGCTGGTCCTCATCCGGCTCATTTTCGAGTTTCTCGAGCTTTCTTTCACAAACGGGGCCTATCCCCTTCGCGATGCTCTTCTTGCTCCTCAATGGCCGATTGCAACCCGGACAAGTTATCATTTTCGGTTGGTTCATAGCTTCCAAGGGCTATCCTCCTTTTCAGTTCTCTATGGGCCGCGTCCCTATCCTCGAATCTCGCTATGTAAAGTAGTTGGCTCAAGGTTGCAGATTTAAGATTCATATAGCGTTGTGTTTTAGGGAATAGCATTTTACACATGGACCCTCCACGTAGTAATAATTAGGCTTTCCGCAATCCCTGCAGGTTTTAGAGTAAGTATTCCAGCGACGATTGCAGTCTCTACATTCAAGAATTAAGATGTCGTTGCGATGGCTTATCACCGTTCCCTTGGCCCGACATTTAGGGCAACGTGTAGCTGGTTTAACATTCGTGATGCTCATATTCATTTCTCCTTTCAGAACCATTTGTTGCTGTCATGATCGATATTGGTTTTCCTAAAATGAGCTAGAGTCAATTCCCTATTCAAAGCTTTATTGTCTAGTGAATAGATGGAGATGCCATCTCTCGATTCTGTGATGCCTAACTTTTCAAGTTTTTCGAGGTAATTTTTACACATCATTTGCTTAATAAGGCTTGGATTTTCCACAGAATCAAACAGGATCCCCATGGTTTCAGCTCCCCGATTTCAATTTTTTAAGTTTTTCCTGTAATTCAGCCTTTTTCTTAGCTTTGTCATCCTCGTTAATCTGCGGTGTTTGCTGTTTAGGCTGGTTAGATTCATCAAACCAATCTGGCAGCATTTCCGTACGTATCGGCTTTGAACGCCTACCTTTTGGCTGATAAGAATTGTTCGGTTTAAATGGCTTAACGTTTTTAGCTGCTTCCTTTGCCTGATCTCTGGCGATTAAGGCTTTGTATTGATCTGTAATGTATTTCTCACAATAACCAAAGGCTTTAATTGCTCCATCAGGCTGACGCTCCCTGTATTCTTCAAAACATTGTTCAAGCAATTTGATTGTTTGTGGCAACGGCATACCACGGGCGACAATCCGGGCGATTGCTTCATAGTCTTTAGTTGAAGGATAGGCAGTGCGTCCCTCTAGCATCGTTCGTAACTCTATGAATCTTTCAGCGATTATATCAACAGGGTCATTTTCTTTAGTAATAGTAATAGTAGTATTATTTATCTTTGTAATATCTTTATTAGAGTGGACACTTTTGTCCACATGACTGGACATTTCTGTCCACTCTGGACTGGACGTTTTTGTCCGGTCTCCCTCAGACTGGACATTTTTGTCCAGTCTCTCTTTGTTGTATTTTTTGGAGTTTTTCACAGTTAAAATGTAGCCATAAGGAGCTCGGGTAATCTTTATGTAACCATGAGCTTCCAGATCATCCAGCCACCTCTGTACAGTCCTTTCACTAACTCCAAATGGTTCGGCAAGCTCAGCACGTTTTAATGGCTTATTTCCTAACACGATGCCCCAGGTTACTCCATCACGTTCAATCTCTTTGGTTGTGGAGCTGACGCACCAGAGAAATAGCCACAATGCTGATCCTATCTTTTTGTAATGTTCCGGCTCTAATAATCCTGAATAAGTTGGAAATGGATAACTTTCGGGCACCGTATCACCTAATTTCTATTGCATCTTGCCATTCCGTTTTTTATCATTTTTACCGAATAATCCGGGTATCGTTTCATATAATCAAGTACAAGCTGCTTAAAATGTTCTTTGTTTTCTGCACGTTCGAATAATTTTTTGGGAAGAACGATCCATGTTTGGTTATCATTCATAAATTAAGGCACCTATTTCTATGGTATCCCTTAAAACTTTACTCCCTCTGCAGTAATTACACTTATTGCATCTGGCAGGTTCAAGCTTACCCGCCTTGACGTCTTTCATCCGTTCCACTTTCATTTCAACATACTCATATTCAAAATCGTATCGAGACTCATCAAGATGAAGAACTGCTTTATTAGGTGGAGTTTCCTTCGTAACTGCAACTATATATGGCGTATATGTCTGCCCTAAACTCTCCTGTAATACTCGGCGATATACAGCCATTTGAAGGACATAATCCCACGCTTCTACAAATGACACCCATCCGTTATATTTATCGCTCCAGTACCTTTTGTAGAGATCCTGTGTGGTCTTCAAATCACTGAAAGACTTTCTTTCGTGGTGGATACTATCCACTTTGATTTTCCATTCCACTCCCCAAAGATTAGCTGTATATATCTGCTCCTTTTCACCTTCTAAGGCAAACATGGCAAAAGGGTCAGATTTTACGGTTTCTATCATACGGTCCGCACATTCAAAGTCTGCATATTTCCCGCCGCGAGCTTTAAAAATGACATTACTATTTTGTTCAGTAAATGTATTAAATGTTTCCTCGGATTCAAATGCAGCATGTGTATATGATCCTACAATCAAGGCTGTTGAAGGGGGCTCTTGATAGGCCCCTTTTAACTTTGCCATTGTCTTTGCTTCACACTAAACAAAGCTTTTAATCTGTGATACAGAGAAGTATTCAAGGTCAGCTTCCTTCGAATGATAATTCAAGCTCGTCAGCGCTAATTTTTCCTTCTGCATCTGGCTCGTCATTTATATCACCCTTTTTGCTTTTGACTTCTTTTGATTTCCCTTCGGATTTAGACCCCTTCTCTTCTTGAAAAGCTTCGCCCAATCCACTGCCTGACTTTTTATTTGCGTTTTTATCGAACCAGTCCTCTGGTTTACTCATCCCGTCTTTAAGTGAGTTAAAGATTTTTATCAGATCCACATAATCTATTTCCGTAAAAGCATCAGCATTGTATCCAAATCTATCCTCAATCATCGCCTGAGTGACTTTGTACTGATTCTTGAAAGCGTTAAGGGCGTTGGCAATTCTCTCTTTAAGAGGCCCTTTATTAGCTCCTGAAAGTGTTTTGTTGCATTCTTCAACTGCCTGCTCGACAATATCACCAGGAATAATTCCTAATATGCAAGACCTGAGACGCCTGGCCCCGTTATTTGCAACCAATTCGTAAATGTCGCGAGGATCGTCATACTTTTTAATGGTGCCGCCAGCTTTTTTAGAATGTTTGACGGTAAACACTTTTTCTTGGCGTACATTTGTTTCTAAGTCCCAAGCATATGCCAGAGCTACTGACTCACCTTCGCGTTGCTCAAGTTCTTTCACTCCAAAGGCTAGGTTTCCCCAGTTTTGAGCCAATACCTCTGCTAGCCTAATGGAAGGGCCTTCAACCATTGCGCCTCCCCGTGGGTACCTGTAGACAGCCGTTTTAGCTAACGACTGACGCTTACAGGCATCTAAAATTCTCTGCTCGGACTGAAAGACGTTCCGAGGGAATTGCCTTGCCATAAATATTTGACCTTTCACTTCTTCCATTTCTCGACTGCTAGAAGCGTGCGCCAATGTGCTTGGTTGCTGCTGTTGGTTAAACTGCTCGGATAGTTGGTTCATTTGTCTTTTCCTCCTTCAGATCCAATTCGAGTGATTCATAAACCTCAACCATTTCTTCATAAAATTCACATCCATCTAATGACTTTTGATACTTTTCTAACAAGTTATAAAACGGCAGCAACTTTTCGTCTTCTGGAGAAAAAATTGCTCCTTTCTTTCGATTAAAGTACATTCAATAGTCCTCCCTTTACCGTCATCAGGCAATATGCTATGATGACGGTACTATAATGTTTCAAATATCGGACTCCTGCTCCCAACAGGAGTCTTTTTCATGCCGTTTTAAATTCAAATTCCATGACTTCTGTTAAGTACCGCTCCAGGTTATCCCTCAAGATGATTTCACCGTCATATTCCACAATGTCATCCCCTTCAAGGATTTCGGTTCCAAAATAATCGATTCCCGTATGTTCTGGCTGGGCAACCATGTTCGGATAGCCTGTCCGCTGAATCCTTTCGATCATTGGATGATCCACTTTGCGTCCTCCTCTCTATGTATTTTTGACCTATCTCATCAGTGTCAGGAGGTCATCCCTGACAGACCGGGAAAACCCGGTTTCGAACTAATTTGCATTTCTTGCTTCTTTGCTAAAAGGGAAGTATATCGCTCTGGCTTTTTCCACTTCTCTTATTGCATCCTCAAGCTTTTCAAATGTTCCTGTCCAAACGTATTTTTTATTGGAGTACACTCTCGCTCGCCATCTTTTACAGCTTTTATCCCAATGAACTCCTCGAACACCTGACTTGCTATTTTTACGAGCACCTTTGTTTTGTTCATTTTCTGATCGAGTCGCTAACCTAATTTGTGATCTTCTGTTATCCAGAGTATTGTGATTAATGTGATCTACCTCTAAATGAGGTGGAGCATCTAAAATAAATCGATGTAATTGGATGGTGTGATGTTTTCCAGCACGTTTCATATAGCCTTGTGCATAAAACGAGTCAATTTCTTTTTTGTAACGAATTCCCCATTTGTACGGAAAACGCTTCATTTTCTCTAGATCAGAGGTGTCAATGAGTGTTTCCATCCGGCCGTATTTTGGACTATCAAGAAAAATAGCTGTTACTTCTCCTCGGATTTCATATTCATTTTTAATGGAATTCGCCTCCTCATGAAGGTTCTTGCCGCCCTATCCTATTGGTGGTAGAATAGATTTATATCCTGGTGTTGAGTGGCAGTGAGCTGTGCAAAGCTTACTGCTTTTCTTTTTGGTCTAAATCAAATTGAAGTTCTTCATACCGATTAAATAAGCGATCAACAATTAGCTTTGGGTTAAATGTTTGCGGAGCTTCTAAGCTCAAATCCAGCAAGGCTTTAGCATGAACCCCTAGCTCATAATATTTTCTTTCGCTTTCACTCACTTTTCTCTCTCCTTTCAGCAGCCGTAAAATCCCCAATCATAATTCCAAGGATGAAAACTAGCCAAGTAGCGCCAATCATCGCGAATACATATCCTAAATCCACTGGTTATCCCTCCTTAGTAGCACTGAACCTTACAGCCCAGCCGATTTTAATCCCCTGACCTTTAAGAGTTTCGATTAACCTTTCCAATCTTTCTCTCCGGGTTAAATCCATATGAGCAAACCTCCTATTAATGGCATAAACTGTTGCAGTATCATTACCGGGTCCACACCAGTCACGATGGCACAGGCAACATCTTTAGCCGCTGTAACATCTGTCCATCTGATTAACGTGGTTACATCCAGTGTTTTTTTGTCTGATTCGAATTTTGAAATACAACTCCGTGAACGATGTAGTTTCACTGCAATTTCCTCTTGTGTAAGTCCTGCTCGCTCCCGACATGCTTTCAAGACTGCGCCGAAAGTCACTTCTCTTACCCTCCCTTCATGTTCTAACTTGGAACCGTTCCACTATGGAACCCATTTTTTACTAGTTTGCTATTAAAATATATTTATGAAGGAAGTGCACCGAATCTTTTGAGCCTGGCAGCTTCGTTCGGTGCCTTCGCTCTCATGAAACTTTTCTAGGGATCCAATTCTCTATGTAGCGTAGAGCTGACTGCAGCTCCTTACGCTTGACGTCTTTGTAGCTGGCAACACCAAAACGATCTTTAATTTCACGGTGGAGTTCCCTGAATAGCCTTGGCCGGACTTTAGGGTCACTCTCAACCTCGTAAACTTTCTGAGCAATTCCTTTTTGCAATCGGCGCTGTTCGCCGCTAGTAAGAGTGATTTGCTCTTCAACTTTGTGATCAATTTCATGCATGAGCTTTCTGATTTCTTGCTGTTCGGCTTTTATTGTTTGGGTATCTTCCACGAGATCGGCAGTTGTTCTAAGAACTGTAACAAGTGCTTGATCTTTAGATAAAGGAACAACATTTTCTTTTATGGTGTAATATTCATCGACAAGCATTTCGTACGCATCCCACGCCTGGTCAGTATTTAAAGATTTGGCATGAAGCCAAGCTCCTTTTTCCGTCCATAGATAGAGGATCGATGTGAATTTCAGGCTGTCGTCAAATTGACGTGACCCTTTAAACTCTCTTAAGTCTTCACCTGATAAAGCAAAGTAGTGCTTACCTTGTTCGTACCGATCTGCATTTCTTTGGAAATTACGATTAATAATCTTCGCATCAGTACCGAAGGATTCTGCCAGCTGGATAGTGGTTAACACTCTCTGTCCTTCCTGGCTAATTGGTTGTAATTGATTCATTTACATCGCCTCCAGACTTTTCTGTTCTTGATCGCGCATCCAAGCATTAATAGTTTCAAGCGAAAAGAAAATACGCCGTCTTACACGGAAATGAGGTATTTGTTTTTCGCGAACCATTGTGTAAATGGTGTCAGGATGAACACCGATATAATCAGCGACTTCCTGGGCAGTTAAAGTCTTGCGTTGCATTTTAAAATGATCTTGCGAAATTAACTTTTTAATATCCAATTCGGCACCTCCCGGGGTTGAGTGTTTTCAAGTATTTCAACAGCTTCCAATAGATGAGCGATGACTTCTTCATCTGAGTAACCATCGTTGATCATCATGGCTGATTGCAGGATTTTGAGTTTGATCTCAGCCCAGACAACCTTGTCGGTGAGATTCATCGTGCCAGCTCCTTATGCTGATTTTTCGATATCTCTAATAACGGATTCCGTTAATTCATTATCAAAAAAAATAGCAGGACTAACTCCTAATACACCAGCAATAATTTTCAGTCTCTCAACATCGAGTCTTACTTCACCGGAAGTAATGTGGCGATACCCTTGCAGTGACATGTTTAGTTTGTTTGCAATATGAGTTTTAGTAATACCTTTTGCAACTCGAATTTTTTCAACATTTTCATGAATCAAATTAACCACCTCCAAAACTAACGTTATCCGTTACTAACAATATACTAACAAATTCCGTTAGTGTCAACAAAATATTTTATGTTTCTCTCAAATACCGTTAGTTTTGTATCTTTATCCGTTAGTTGTTGGTATTATTCTGGTAGAAGAGGTTAGTAAAGGGAGAATTTCAATGGGCATTGGTGAACGAATAAAAAATAAACGAAAACAAATGAGATTAACACAAGCTGAATTAGCCAAACTTGTAAATGTCTCAGCACAAGTTATCTCTAACTGGGAAAGAGGATATACAAATCCGAATCATGATGATGTTGCTAGGTTAGCTGAAGCATTGGAGTGCTCAACTGAAGAGTTACACGGTCGGGAACCAGTTAAGAAAAAATATACCGAACTTACTGAAAAAGATGAAAAAGACATTGCGAAACGTGTGGAAAAGATCCGGGAAGACCTATCAGAAGATGAGGGGTATATGTTAATGGGAGAACCAATCAGCGAGGAAGCCAAAGAAGCTATTTTGGATGCGATGGAATTTGCGATAAGGCAAGCTACTAAGATTAACAAAAAATACATCCCCAAAAAATACCGCGATAAATAGGACTGATTTCATGAAGGACATTGTCGTGTTAGAAGTTGAAAAGCTCATAAAAAAGTACAAAACAAGAGATCCATTTGAGATTGCCAAAAGGTTAGGCATCCATGTTATCCCATGGCACTTTCCTGATGAAGTTCAGGGTATGTATAAGTATGAAAGACAACAGAAATTTATCTTTTTGAATGCGAATCTCGGCGGCGATCGTCCGTTTGTCATGGGTCACGAAGTTGGTCATGCTGTGATTCATCCCAAACACAACGCATCCTTTTTAAGAAAAAATACACTCTTCCCAGAGAGTAAATTTGAGAGGCAAGCTTCGCAATTTGCTGTAGAGTTACTTCTCCCAGATGAATACATACAAGAATATAAAAACACTAGTTTATCAATCTATGAAATCGCTGAAATACATGGCGTGCCGAGAGAAGTTGTGCACCTAAAAAAAATTAAGTAATAAGTGCTCAAAAATCACGAAAACTTGTTTCGTGTATTTATTTTAGGTATCACTGGGTTTTGAACCCATTTATACAATATATTCACATATACATAGGGGGAAAGTTTCATGAAAAAGTTTTTCAAAATGGGCTGTTTTGGATTCATTGGCCTAATCGTTCTATCAGTAATTATCAGTATGGCTACTGGTGGAGATGAGGAAAAAGCCACTACAGAACCTAAGAAAGAAGAGAAAGCTGAAGACACTGCCTCTAAGCCAAAGGAAAAGAAAGAAGCACCTAAGGTAAGTGGACTGAATGAACCTACAAAAGTAGGAGATGTGGTATTTACAGCTGCCGGAACTTCGACTGCTGCCTCTGTTGGTCCTGAGGGATTTGGTCAAACTGCTCAAGGAACTTACCTTATTGTTGATGTAGCAGTAAAAAATGAATCTAAAGAAGCTATCACAACTGATTCTACATTCTTCAAGCTAAAAGTTGGAGATGTTGAGTATGAAGCCGACGCGACTGCAGATATTTATGCTAATGAAGCCGGTGGAGGTTTCTTCTTACAAAAGATTAATCCAGGATTAGAATTCAAAGGAAAAATCGTATTTGATGTTCCTGCTGATGTAGTTTCTAGCAAAGATTTATTGTTGAATGTACAAACAGGATTCTTCGGCACAGAGCAAGGACAAATTAAACTAGCTAAATAATAGGAAGCCCTTTCTAGGGCTTTTCTTTTCAGCCAAAAACAGAGGATTTGAAGGATGAATTGAAAGCTTAGAAAAAATTTTAATAGGATATTACTCGAGGAGAAAACTGATGAATAAGGGTCAAGAAGTAATTCATTGTAAAAAGTGTGGAAGTAATCGTATTACTAGAGTACCAGTTATTCTTATATTATTTTTAAGTGGTAGTTGCTTTCTATGGATACCAATTATCGGCTGGATTGCAGCGCCAATTCTTTTTTTACTAGCACTTTTAATGGCTTTCCTTCCATCTGGAAAAAGGATAGTGAAATGCGAAGATTGTAAACATTCGTTTCCAGTGGATAATAAAGTTTATAAAGAATTTAAGGAGGCCATTAAGTGAAGGTGTACTTAACTTGTACACCTTTTTTTAGGAGCAATAACGGAACATATATTCGAATTGGGAGGGGATAAAATTGGCGAGCATCCGAAAAAGGGGAGATAACTCATTCGTTTTGACTGTTGAAACCGGATACGACTCAAAGGGGAAACGAAAGAGACGCTATAAAACAATTAAGATTGAAGATAAGTCTTTGCTTAAGACCACAAAGAAGCTTCGTGATTTCCTGGAAGCTGAATATCATAAATTTAAGACAGAAGTTCAAGCTGGTGAATACATCTCTCCTGAAAAATTAACATTAGAAACCTTCATTGTAGATTGGGAAAATAAATACGCTGCTAGAGAATTAGCTGAAACCACCCTGGCAAATTATCTTTCCCACATAAGAAATCATATCCTCCCGTCAATCGGCCATATGCGGCTTGATCAGGTTAAACCCTTACACATCATTAACCTTTTAAATGATTTAAAGAGAAAAGACAAGGATGAGATAGTCCCTTTATCTGAAAGAACAAAGCAGGATACTTACCTTACTGTCAGGAACATCTTTGAGCGCGCTGTTGAGTGGCAAATCATAAAAGAGAATCCAGTGAAAAACGTAAAAAAACCCCGGATTACAACTGATAAAGAAGTAACTGTTTATGATGAGGATGAAGTAGCAGCATTGTTCAAAGCTGTAGAAAATGAACCTTTCCATTGGAGAATGTTTTTGACCTTGATACTTGCTGCTGGATTGAGAAGAAGTGAAAACTTAGGTTTAGAATGGTCCAAAGTCGATTTAGAACAAGGAACCATCGATGTTACCCAGGTCATAACCAAAGGTAGGAATGGAGCTGTAATTAAAGGGCCAAAATCCAAGAAATCAAAGAGGTTACTTTCACTTCCCGCTTCAGTTGTGGAGGAATTAAAGATTTTTCATTTACATTGGAAAAAGGAAAGAATGAGGATGCGAGACTTGTGGATAGAGAATGAAAGGGAGTGGGTATTTTGCAATGAGGATGGTACACACTTCCATCCTGACACCCCAACTACCTGGTGGACCCGCTTTACTAAAAGAGCAGGGGTCCGTTATATTAAGCTCCATGATCTTCGGCATACCTCTGCTACTCTTCTAATTAACCAGGGAGTTCATGCTAAGATCATTTCTGAGCGATTAGGTCACTCCGATATTCGAGTAACGATGAATACCTATGGTCACGTTCTAAGAAAAGCTGATAAAGAGGCAGCAAACAAATTGGATGGCCTTTTCTCTAAAACACAGAAACTATCAAATTCATAATTTGTCGCCGGACTGTCGCCGAACACCGGCGACAACCTTCCTAAACCGTCATGTTCAAACCGGAAACCATCAGTTAGACCCCTTATAACAAAAGGTTTTAAACGAGAACGTCTGTTTCGTTCAGGTGGTATCGTGTGCACTGGCAGCGTTGAGGTCAGGGGTTCGAGCCCCCTATTCTCCATATTGAAAAAACCTTGCAAAGTGGTCTTGTCCCTGTCAAGTAGACAACTTAAAAAGCTAAGCAGTGAACGCGTGTCGATATTCAATCGGCGCGCGTTTCTTTAGTTTCTTTTGTCTTCGTTTGTAATTGTAATGATAGATGTAATCCTCAAGAGCTTGTTCTAGTTCTTCTTCTGACTTACACTTATTTATATACAGCTTCTCGGTTTTGAGGTGAGAGAAGAACGATTCTACACAGGCATTGTCCAGGCAGTTTCCTTTTCGAGAGTGGCTGCCCTTGATGCCATAATCCTCTAATCGGCTGCTGTATAGCTTTGACGTATACTGGAAGCCTGAATCTGAATGGAGAACAGCTCCAGCTATGAGCCTGTAGACCTTCTTGTGGTTGATTAAATACCCGTTTTCATTTAATTCATCTGTAATACGAGGCCGACCAAATTCAGGATGCATGAAATGAATTCCCCAAAATATGCTCTCGAATGTCTTGTTCATCCTTAGCCTTCTCTTCCCGTTTAACATTCGTTTTTCTCCATTTGTAATAGCTAGCCGGTTTGATATAGGCAATCTCCAGCAGCCAAGAGACCGGATAGGTACCCCTTAACTCATCAACTAGTTCATATTTTATTCTTCTGTGTTTGGTTCCTCCTCCTTTACCAGATTTGGATACTGCTTTTTTAGAAACTCAACCTGTGCTTTTAAGTAATCTCTTTCCTCTTCAACCGATTTGAATTTAGTCCTAGGCCTGCCGTTTAAAGGGGTAGAGACACCTTTACGCTCATCAAACGGTACTCCATCTTTCCATTTCTTAACCCACACTTTAAGCTGGCTGCAGTGACGGATTCCCAATTCTTCTGCCAACACTTTATAACTTTTTGACCCATTTACGTATCTCTTGACGGCATTATGTTTAAACTCCTCTGAATAGCTATTAAAAGTTTATCCTTTCTTTGCCATTGAAAAATCCCCTCCAAGTAGCATTCTTTCCTCCATGGTAACATGAAGGTTTTTTTGAATGTCTACTTAAAGGGGACATTCACACCTTTCTGATGTTTTAATTGGTGGACTTCTGGCAGGGTGTGGATCTTCGGAGGAATCAAAGCAGCAATGGCAGTGGAAGCCAGGAAAAAGGGCTAAACCGGCAAAGCAGGAATCAAAGATACCAGAACCTAAAAAAAGACTTTTGCAATAATAAACGACCAAATCTAGCAATGATTTGGCCGTTTATTTGTAACCTACCTAAGTTATTTGGATTTATTTACAAAATATTCAGTAATTTAATTGTATGCTTTCTTATTTCCTTTCAGATATTCAACAATTTCATCCGGCGTTTTATTGTTTAAACCTAAATCAGTTAATTGTAAGGCATTCGCTCGTAAATCCTCTTTTCTAATTAAGGATGCCAAATCAATGAGTAAATTGGATGCGGGAGTTTCTACACCTAATTTTTCACCCAGCTTTACAAATGGATGTAACCCATATGGAATATCTTCATAAATATACCTATAATTTATCGTGGTCGGTGCTTTACCAGTCTTATAAGCTGGATTGTTTTGAATTGCATCGTATATATTATCTTCATCAACATCATAGAATCTGTTAAGAAGCTCTGGACAAGTAGATAGATTTATATTTAATTTTTTGCCGATTTCTAATCGTTCATTTTCAATTGCTTCAATTACATTTACAACAGACGGGGTGGCACCATCTGGGTAAAAGAAGAAATCTCCCTCTGATTCTATTCTGCCAGTATTTAATAACAATATAGGTACATGAAATTGAGGATTCAAGTTGTTTAAGGTAGTAGTTAGTACACTGTCCGTAATAACTAATTGCGGATAAACTTCTTTTAGTCTTTCCTTTACGATTGAAGCGTCATTTGCCGGGAGAGTGGCAAACTCTAAATTATCCTTTATCTTTCTGATACGAACATGTCCTGGTTCAATATAGCGGCAAGTATAAATAAGGGATTCCGTTTCAGCAACATAAACTTTTTTATTCATACCGACTTCGTTAAATATATTTCTAAACTCAAGAGCTCCCCAATAGCCTGGGAATATCATGATAATCTGATTGTCTTTAAGATACGGTGCAATAGAACGAGCAACACTTTTATGTGCAGTTCCAGTAGTTGTCACCATTATTATCTCGGAGTCACTCATTGCAAATTCCAAATCTGTTGTTGCAGTTACAGAAGCAAACCCTTCAAATACGCCCTCTGCCTTAATACCACCATTTTCTTTAATTTTAGCAATTAAATCTGTTTGAATATCATATAATACAACTTCATGATTTAGATGGGTAAGATGCGCAGCCATACTTTGACCGCCATTTCCTGCTCCAATAATGGTAAATTTCATTTTTTTATCCCTCTATTTCGTTTATTTTTTTTGATACTTTTTGATCTTTTTTTGAACTAAAATACAATTGAACTATTATACCAACTAAAATTAATCCTACACCTACTGTATCCGTTATTAACCCTGGAACAATAAGTGTTAAGGAGGCTGCAATGAGCAAAATTCTAACGAAAATATTTGCAGACTTACCTATAAACCAACCCTCTACACCGGAGGCTAATACAAATGCCCCAATTAATGCAGTTAAAGTAGAAACAAGAATTTGAATCGGTGTACCTTGTAATAAAATAGCTGGCCCATAGACGAAGACAAAAGGAATAATAAATGCTACAATTCCAATTTTCATAGCTGTAAATGCAACTTGCATTGGTTTAGCATCCGCTATACCTGCAGCCGCATATGCTGCCAGTGCTACAGGAGGTGTAAATGCTGACAAACAAGCAAAATAGAATACAAACATATGTGCACTTAATGGAGATACGCCCATCTGAATTAATGCTGGGGCAACAACTGCAGCTGTAATTAAATATGCGGCTGTAGTAGGAAGTCCCATTCCCAATATAATCGTTGCACACATGGTCATAACCAAGGCTAATGCTAAATTATCTCCAGCTATTGATAAAATCAGTGAGGCAAATTTTAGCCCAGCACCTGTTAAATTTAATACTCCGATGACGAGCCCTGCTGTTGCACATGCCGCAATCATTCCAAGAGCAGACTGGGCACCATCAACTAAACAGTTAATGAGTTTTGAAAAAGTCATTCTTGTATGTTTTTTTACAAAAGATACAATAATTGTCGATGCAATTGCCCAAATTGCTGCTTTAATCGGACTTGTCTTTAAAACAGTCATTGTAAAAATTAGAACCAACAATGGAATAAATAAATGACCTTCTTTTATTAGAACATTTTTTATGTTAGGAAGTTCATTTTTAGGTAAACCCTTTAAGCCTAATTTTGCCGCCTGTAAATCAATCATAATCATGACTGTGAAAAAGTATAATAATGCGGGTACTATAGAAGCATAAACGATATTAAGATAGGAAGTTCCTAACAATTGAGCCATAATAAAAGCGGCCGATCCTAATATAGGAGGCATAATTTGGCCGCCAGTTGACGCTACAGATTCAACCGCACCTGCGTAACGTGATGGATAGCCTATTTTCTTCATCAATGGGATAGTAAAAACCCCTGTTGAAACTACATTGGCCACTGAGTTTCCAGATACCGAACCAAATAAAGCACTCGAAACAACAGCTGCTTTGGCTGGTCCTCCCCTTTTTCCACCAGTTGCACCAATTGCAAAGTCTATAAAAAACCTACTTCCCCCCGTCACTCCTAAAAAAGATCCAAATAGTATAAATAAGAATACAAAGGTCGCGGATGCACCGATTGGCACACTAAAGATTGCATCCATACTATTTAAATAACTTAATATACGATCCCAGCTATACCCCCTGTGTCCAAGATCACCAGGAATATACTTTCCATAATGTGCATACAGGATAAAAATTAAAGCTAGGATCGGGAGTATTAATCCCGTTGTTCTTCTGGTTATTTCCAAAACGGCACCGATTAAAATTATGCTAACTAACAAGTCCAATGCCGTAGGGGCGACACCTATTCTATAAATTAATTCATCCATTTCAATAATGAGGTAAGAACCTGCAAATAAAACTAGCAATATTAAAATATAATCAATAATGGTTGCTAATAAATTTTTATAGGCTGACCTCTTCATTGGGTATATCATTAAAATCAATATGGTCCCTAGTCCTAAGTGGACCGTGTATAAAACCCATGGTGTAATTGGATAAAATCCTAATACAAAAAGGTGAAATAACGACATAAATACTGCTATAAGGGTGAAAAGCTTTAACTCTATCCCACTAAGGGCTTTCCTTAACCCAGAATTCTCTTGAATCTCCAAATCAGTTATTTTTTCTTCAGACACGGCGAACCTCCCGATACCAGATTCCTTTAGATTGGAATTTTATCCGCATATTTTGTAGAAACATATTATTTGTTAGAAAATTAATAATTATATATAATTATTATGGGGACTTCTAGGCGATTTTTATTAACCAAGAAGTCTCCTTATGGAAAATTCATGAAATTCCTTAACTTCTCTCTAAAGTAAGGAATTTCTATTGTGCTTCAGGAGGCATAAGGTGATCAGGAATTTCTATCCCAACTTCCTTGTAGTATTTAACTGCACCTGGATGATACGGGATAGTACTATACTTAACATTTTCAACCAGCGTTTCTTTTGCACTTGGGTCCACTGCTAATAAGTCTTCATGTTTTTCAAATGTTGTTTTTACCAGGTTATACACTAAATCCTCTGGCAATTCTGATGATGCAATTGCTATGTTCCAAAAGCCTGGCAGTAAAATATCTTCTTCTTGGTGCTTATAAGTGCCATTCGGAATAGTTGCCTCAGACCAATAAGGATACTTTTCTAGTGCCTTTTTCATTTCATCTTCAGTTAAACCAATGTGCTGAACTTTGTGCGTAGTTTCAAGATCAAGCATAAAAGGCCCCGGTACTCCTGTGACCGCAAAACCAGCATCGATTGTTCCATCACGTAAACCATCAACTGCAGCATTAGTTGGTATAGCACTAACCCTCGCCGGCTCTGATCCTAATACTTCTAAGAGTCCACTTCCTGCTTCAGCACTAGTACTTCCTGGACCTCCTGTACTGACATTTTTACCATCAAAGTCGCTAATACTTGTAATACCACTATCTTTTAAACTGTACATATGCATGACACTGGCATACATCGGGAAAATCGAACGAATTTTAGTATATTTTTTATCTGCCCAACCTTCTCCGTTATAGGCTTCGCCTCCAAGCCAAGCGGTAACAAATCCTAAATCCATCTCTCCATTTTCAATTAATTGAATATTTGCATTTGGCCCACCTGTAACTTCTACTGCAATGTCAGTACCTGGGACATTCTTTCCGATAATATCGGCCCAGCCGCCGCCCCATACATAGTAAGTACCACCTTGGCTTGACGTGCCTAAGAGTAATCTATGTTCTTCTGTTTTTTTATTATCATTATTTCCGCTATTATTAGTTTCTGAAGTGCTATTTTGAGAACAACCTACAATAGCAAGAGTTAAAGCAGCAATTATAATAAATAACTTTGACAATGTGCTTTTCATTTAATGTTCTCCCCCTATCAATTTTTTATTAACTCAATCCTTTCCTTATTAATCTACTAAACATGTTAAATCCTGCACTCCCCCTTTACCTAGGTAATATTTTCACACCTGAACTTTTGACAATTGCTGCTTTTTATATTGAAAAATACATTGATGCTCATTTAACCATTCTTTATCTTGTTTAAATACTTCATTTAATTTTTGCAGCTGTTTTTTTACTTCCTCTGGCGCTGGGCCACCACTTGTATTCTTCGATTCGACATTATTTAACGGATCTAAAGCCTTTTGAATTCCTTCTTTAGATAAAATTATTTCTCTACCTAATACTAATTTTGATATATCCTTAACGATCTCTGAATTAATTTTAGAAACCGGTATTTTTTTATCTATCATTTCACTTACTAAGTACCCTACAACCTGATGTGCTTCTCTAAATGAAATATTTGCCTCACGAACGATTGTATTAGCAAGCTCAGTAACTGTTGAAAAGTTTTCTAATGAGCGAATAAACATTTTTTCTTCATTAAATTTTATTGTCTTAATTGTCGCTGTCATTAGGTGAAGACAAGAATCTACCTCATAGAAAGCATCCCACAGATATTTAAAACTTTCAGTGGCATCACGACTATGTCCATAAGAAGTGTTCTTTAAACAACTAGTTGCTGATACTAAGGCAGCAATTATATGTCCTGACTTTGCCTTGATATGCTCTAATGTAATTGGATTTTTCTTCTGTGGCATGATGCTGCTGCTGGCAGCTACCGAATCCCCTACTTCCACAATTCCAAATTCATCAGTAGACCATATGTATAGGTCATGACTAAAACGACTTAAGTTGTTCATAAATATATTCATAGCTGAAAGCGCTTCTAAAACGTAATCTCTAGAAGCCACACCATCAATTGAGTTAGCCATTGCATTGTTAAATCCTAGTAGTTGTGAAGTTTCTCTGCGGTCAATATTAAAAGATGTTGATGCCATTGCTCCGGCACCTAATGGGGAGATGTTGGTCTGGTTGAAGGATTGTATAAATCGTTTAAAGTCTCTTTCTAATGCAGAAAGAATAGCCGACAGATAATGAGCAAGTGTTACTGGCTCTGCAGGTTGCATATGAGTATAACCTGTCAAAACAGTATAAAGCGTGTTTTCGGCTATTTTAATAATTTCTTCTCGAAGCTTAATTATTTGTTCACAAATGCTCAAAAGATTATCTCTGCTGTTCATCCTTGCCAAGGTGGCATATAAATCATTTCTACTTCGGCCGGTATGAAGTTGACCTCCAGCCTGGACACCTACTATCTTTATGAGAGCAGCTTCTATATTAAAATATAACTCCTCTAATTTAGGGTCTAATTCTAAACTAGAGGCACCCTTTTGATTTATCTCATCAAGCGCCTCCATAATTTTCTGCCCATCCTCACGCGTAACAATTCCATTGGAAATTAACATTACTAAATGTCCTTTATTAATATCCATAATATTAGTAAAGGATCTCTTCTGCTCAGCCTCTAAAGCTGGCAAAAGAAGATAATTTATTACCTCTTCTGAAAGATCCGCTTTTAATCTTTCTCTCAAAAAAATCACTCCTTTTGATTTAAATATCTAAGAAACAATTTAATCTCAGAGTTGAATTTCTGAACTAAATTGGACTTTACATCTGTCTCCCCTAATAATACTAGTAAATAAAATAACTGGGCTTCCTTGTGGAGTCATTAATAACTTTGTTATCTTTAAAGCAGGTTGATTTTGTTCCACTTCCAAAACTTTTGCCTCAAAAGAATCTAGCAGCACAGGCTCAATAGAGTTCTGATATTTTGTCATTATAATTCCATATTTTTCAGTTATTAGATCAATAAGCTTTCCTTCTAGATTATTATCAAGCAAGTCCGGAATAAGCCCTACAGGGATATAAGATTTCTCAATTGCAGCAGGCTCATCATTAAAAAATCTTAAGCGAATAATTTCAAATACTTTTTCTTGATCTTTTAAATTAAGCACTTTTAATTTCCCCGCTGTACCTTCTATAGCCTTTATACTAATAGGAGTATGCTTTGTTCCTAGTTCTTCGGGAAAAGTAAAGCTAATAAAGTTCCCCTCAAATTTAGGCTTAGAAACAAAGGTGCCCACACCTTTCTTTCTTGTTAAAATTCCTTCATTAACTAACTCCAATATAGCCTGCCTCATTGTAGATCTACTAACAGAAAAGTTTTTTGCTAAATCTACCTCATTCGGAATTTTATCGCCACTTTTCCATTCACCATTTTCAATTTTTTCCCTTATTAGCTCCTTTATTTGGTAATACAATGGAATGCCACTATGTTCGTTAATTAAATCCTTCATCTTAATTCCTCTTTATTCAAATTTTGTTTTTATTTCTCCGTTTATTACCTTTTTAACATATCAAAACCAATTGCACTAATAAAAATATTTGAATGAATTGAAATATAGGTTTAAAGTTAGATCCTTATTAAGTCTTTTATGTACGTATGTTCATATGTCTGTACATATTGATATTATAAATTATGATTTTTCAAAAAACAATAAAAATTTTAAATTTTTATTGTTTAGTTTTCTCAATGTCTGGCAACTCTAAATTACTAACTCCATATAATAAGCAAAATACAGAAAAAAACCTTACAATAGTAAAAATTGTAAGGCTCAAACTCCTTTTATTAACTTTTATTGATCCATATCCATACCTCACTATAGAAGCATTAGAGGTTCGTAACGGTTAGAGTTTTTTATCAGGAAATAAGAGAATCCAAGCTTTGCGGTTGCTGTAGCCGCTCAAACATAAGCTAGAAATACCACGTAAGATATACTATGGCTCTATTTCTGCAGCTTAAGTAATTCCTAAACACCCTCCGTTAAATTCCATTTTTTACACTTAAATTATTATGGCAATGAATTAGAAAAGCATTGTAAAAAGAGTGCGCAAAGAAATAATAAAAAACCGTTAATCTTTTTAAATTTATATTTTTATAAATTGATTTTATGTAAAATAATATTACCTCTGTAATAGGGTAAATTACTGAATTTCCCCACTTTTTATAGGGTATGGGATAGTGCCGGATATACACGGTTGAAAATGCATCGGTTAGAAGAATATAAAATTAAAGAACTTATTTTATAAGTATTTCTTTTTCTTTCTTCAAAATTTCAAATAGATAGCTAAGGAAATCTTCTCTTAGCTCTTCTCTTCTTAGCGCAAAATCAATTGTAGCCTGTAAAAAACCCAGTTTATCCCCAACATCATACCTTATTCCTTCGAAAGCAATCGCAAATATTGATTCTTCCGTTGATAATTCCTTTAGTGCATCTGTTAACTGAATCTCACCGCCTAATCCTGGACGGATATTTTCGAGGATATCAAATATCGAGGGAGTAATAATATATCTGCCCAGAATTGCTATATTAGATGGAGCGTTTTTTATAGAAGGTTTTTCTACAAGACTGTTTACCTTGTATATGCTTTCTTTAATATATTCACCCTGGATTATGCCGTATTTACTGATATCATTTGTATTTACTGTTTGGACTCCGAGAATCGATGTTCTATATACTTCATAGGCTTCTATTAATTGCTTTAAACACGGTTTTTTTCCATATACAATATCGTCACCTAACAGAACAGCAAATGGCTCATTTCCAATAAAGCTTTTTGCACAATAAACCGCATGCCCCAACCCCTTTGGCTCCTTTTGCCGAATATAATGAATATTTATCATCTCTGAGATACATCGCACTTCATTTAGTAATTCATATTTTTTCTTTGCTTCGAGCTCAAGTTCGAGTTCTATTGATTTATCAAAGTGATCTTCAATCGAACTTTTATTTCTTCCTGTTATTATTAGAATCTCCTCTATCCCAGATTCGACTGCTTCCTCAACAATATATTGAAGTGCTGGCTTATCGACAATTGGCATCATTTCTTTTGGCTGAGATTTAGTTGCTGGTAAAAATCTAGTTCCCAAACCCGCAGCCGGAATGATTGCTTTTCGAATTTTCACGTAACACCCCTCCCAAAAAACCTTTTTCTCCATTTAGCAGTATCTGCATTCCCCTTGTCTTGTAATACTATTAATATGCACAAATACATACAATCAGAAGAAAAACTACAAATGAGATGCTAGAAATGCAGTAAGTAGGTTTTTTAAAAGATTTTTTTAAACCTTATATCCAAACCATACACTTTATTAAATGTTTTTAAAGTGTTTCGAAGCGGTTGCCTTGCTTTCCACTATTTAAGATTCGATTTGCAGGTATTGATCTCATGTCTAAATAATTATAGTTACTTTCTGTTTTAAATATAAAAATAGGGTCCGAATGCTGTATTTGATGCAGATCCCAGCAAATCCCGTCAACTTTATTAATTTGCCCCTGAATGGTCATAATACGTTTAGTGTTGGATGTTGGCTGTATCTGTAAATTCGTGAAGGAATTGCCGCTGCATTCATTTGGAATGGTTTCGCTCCCCTCTAAGATAATATTATCAATGCAATCATCCAAAGAAATCTTATCAAAACGATTTGCATTCACGTATGCAAATCCGCTTGCAGGTTTAACTGCTTTTAAATAAAGCCCTCTCGCAAATCCTACAATTTTGATATCCATAAAATTCACAAAAGAGATTTCATGTCCACTCCCGCCTGAATACAAGTGAATTCCAGTGCCTGATACTGTTCCGGACCAATTTACTATCACAATGTTATTTAGTGAAGCATTATGCCATGTGTTATAGTACTTATGCTTTCCGTCCAAATAAATAACCTCTTTGGTGTAGCCTTTATAATCAACCATAATTCTGGTGTTCCACAGCGAAGCATCCCTCTCTAATTCAAATCCTCTAACGTTTGCTCCAATGACAAATCTTGTCCCATAACTGCCTTGCAGTTTCACACCCTGTTTGATAATAACGTTACCTGTCATGTAATAATCTTTATTTGCTGCAATAACGGTTTTTTTATTATTTTGAAAGGCGAAATTAATTGCCGCCTGAATTTTCGATTGTGCTGTACTGCCGGCGAAGTCTTCAACGTAAACAATATTTGGATTTTCTGCCATCGTCATTCACTCCTTCTAATTTATTACTATATTGTATGTATTTTTAAATTCAGGGAATAAACGAATAACCTATGCATCCAAATTTAATATTTAAATTGGAAGAATTCGAATGATTATTTCAATTATTCTTTAGTAAACAAAAAGTAAAAGAAAAGAACCAGCCCCTATTTTTTCTTGAGAGCCGGTTAACGGTTTTCTATTAACTGATTATTGAATGCTTCTTTAAGGCATTTACTGAGTAATTTGCAAAATACCATAGTGCGGAAGCGAAATTAATTTTCTCTACTTTCCTATAGGTATTCCATGTTTTTTGAGCGGATCTGAGTTTATTGGCTGATAGAGAATGCTCTCTCTTTCTATAAATAGCCAACTCTTCATTTAGACCATATGCATGGATCCCTTTAGATAAAATGGAAAGCCAAAGTCCAAAATCCTCTGAACAATCTCTATATAAAGGCATTTGCACAAACCCTAATTGTCTTATATCAAGCATTACAGTAAGTGTTCCTATCGCAGTATTTTTTAGTAAGCTATGATAAGTCGTTCTTGGCGGGACATTAATAACTTCTTTTGCTTTTTTCCCGCTTTCATTAATTATTCTGTAACTTGTATATGAAAAAGCTATGTGATTACTTTTCATGAACATTAACTGTCTTTCCAATTTCTGCGGAAGCCAAATATCATCACTGTCAAGAAAGGATAGGTAGTTCCCTTTTGCTGCTGCAATACCTAAATTTCTGGCATAGGCAGGACCCTTGTTTTCTTTCAGTTGTATTACTTTAATCCTGGATTCATCAAGCATCTCTTTTTTTACTTTCTCTAATGTGTCGTCATAAGAACAATCATCAATAATAATCAATTCCCAGTTCTGAAAAGTTTGTGCTTTAACGGATTGGATTGCAGAGCAAATATAGTTTGAAGAATTATATGACGGAGTAATGATCGAAACAAGATCCTGAACTGAAGTTCCCATTATTGGCATCTCCTCAATATTCATTTCTCATGTGGAGTATATCTTCATAAACAATTGATTAGAAAGTAATCTCTAAATTACCTTATCTTGTTTCAGACTTTTTATTAGATTCTGATGTCCATAATTGTTATTCTTCAATAATCCTTGAGCTCTATCTCGCTGAAGGACTACTTGTAATGTTTGAAACAAAATTTTCAGATCCAATGAAAAGGAATAATTTCGCACATATAATAAATCAAAGCGCAGCTTATCCTCAGCGGTCGTAGAATAGTAGGCTAATACTTGAGCAAGCCCTGTGATGCCCGGCTTGACTGATAATCTATAAGGATAATCGGGAAGTTTTTCTTTAAATTGGCTAATGAAGAATTCTCTTTCCGGTCTTGGACCAATTAAGCTCATTTCCCCTTTCACTACATTAAGGAGCTGGGGGAGCTCATCTAAACGAATAGCCCTTATGAATCTTCCAATTATTGTTATCCTTGTATCCTTACTTGCAGCCAATACTGGACCGGTTATTTTTTCAGCATCCTGTATCATACTTCTGAATTTATATATCCGATATGGTTTTCCATTTAGCCCTATCCGTTCTTGTTTATATATAGCTGCACCACTAGAGGTCAGTGGGATTATAATTAGCAAAATTAAAAAAATCGGACTTGTAATTATAAGCAGAATTACTGACGCGACTACATCAAACCCCCGCTTAATTATCCTCTGCCAAATGTTTAATCCAGGAGCATTAATTGGAATTACCAGCATGTCACCAACCTGTTGAGATTTAGCAGATTGTACAAACAAGTCCGAAACATGTGGAACGATCAGGACCTCCTTCCCGTTCTTGATGCATAAGTTGAGGATGTCGCTTTTTAACTGTCCGATTACTGTAGGAGCAAGGAGAAATACATCGAATTTATTTACATAGTTTTCTAAATGCGCTATTTGATCTAATGGTAAATATCCTGATATTTTAAACCACTTATGACTATGGAATTTTTGGGCCAAAGACTGGCCAGTATTCTCATCCTCACAAATAATAATTACTCTTTTACGGCCATGCAATTTATTAGCCATTAGCCAGATTAAGGCATGAACGGCCGCCAGCAAAATAATTTGAATAATGAGTGCCTCAATAAAGAAGGTTTTCCGATAAAACAATAAGGATCCTAAGAAGGATGAAGCGGAAACGAAGATTGAAAATAATATCATTGGTAAAACACGGGAATAAAGCTGAGTTTTTAAAGAGCTTCCGCGCAAATTCTTATATAAATCAAAGAAATAGAAAAAGATGAAAGCTACTGCTGAGGGTGCCAATAACCAGAGTAAATTTAAGGATTCTAATTCTGCAGGTATTGAAAATACATGGTAAAACCAAATAGTCACTATATACCCTAAAAAAACCAACCCGATATCCAAAATGGCCAAAATCAATTTACACTACTCCTTTTCACAGTATCCTTGGGGGAAGTATGGCTCAAATCCAGAATAGGAATTTCCAACTTAGAGAGCAGATTTGTAATAGCACATATTAATAACACTTCCGATACTCCCCGAGAGTATTTTCCACCATCCTATCTAATGAGAATTCATCCTCCACTTTTCTTCTGGCACTTTCAATTAGTTTATATTTAAGTAACTCATCAGATTCCATTTCTAGTATTATTCGGCAAAACTCTTCTGCTGAATGGCTGCTTATTAAAAAGCCAGTCTCTTTATCAATAATGGCCTCCCTTATTCCGCCCCGATCTATAGAAATAACGTTGGTTCCCACAGCCATAGCCTCTAAAATAACCATTGGGAATACCTCACGATTAGAAGTTAAGAGCAGAATGTCCATATTTTTTATAAATTCCTCCGGCCTGTTCACAGAACCAATCAATTTAACCTTATGAGACATATTGCAGGCTTCAATCATGTTTTTGATTTTTTGCTTCCTCGGACCATCACCCGCAATATAAAATATAATTTGCGGTTTATTTCTTAACTGATCTGCAATTCTAATAAATAATTCATGGTTCTTTTCCTCTGATAATCTTGCTAATATACCAACTTTTAAAAAATCACCTTTTTCCTTTTGATTAAAGCCAAATTGGTTCAGATCTACTCCGTTGTACACAGTCGTAATTTTGCTTGCCTTTACCCCAGCCTCAATAAGGTTGTTTTTTTCAAAGTCACTTACTGTAATCACTCTTTCAACATACTTATTTATTAAATAGGTAAAGACCCTGCGGCTTCTATTTTCAAGGATTGTTACATTATGCTTTGTATACATTATTTTAAATTTAATGCAAGATATTATTCTGATACATATACAGTATAGAACCATCCTTAAACTATTCGCGTGAACCAGGTCAATTTTTTCATCAGAAACAATCTTTAACAGTTTCTTTATATTCTGGATATGGCTCGTTCTGCTTAGTTCGTGAAAACGGTGTTTATTTTTGATTCTTCCGTACAGTTGGCCGTGCCCTGCTGCAAAGTGAAAAGTAATATTTGTATCACGCATGAGGTTCTCTAATTTGCAAAAATACATTTCAGCTCCACCGAAATCTAATTTATCCGTGATAACCAGGATTTTCATACTTTACCATCACCTCCTATTCATTTACATTTCTACTGAATGGACAGGATAAAACCCAGGGCTTCTCTGATTTATTTGATTTTTGTTCCGTTCATTATGCAAATAGGTTGATAGGATAGCTAGGTATAAAAAAAACATATCGTTAATAATGATCGAGAGGAATCCCATTTGAAGTATTATTCCAAAAAAAGCAAGTAAGAGATATGGATTGTTTCTATATAACTTACTTTGGATTAATTGCATAAACACTGTAAGGATAAACACACAGAAACAGGATATGCCGATTAATCCTGATTCTGATAAAATCTCCAAAAAGGTGTTATGGACCTGAAGCGAATCACCATATTGAAATGAATTATATTCGGGAAAATTATAAGCTCCAATTCCTAAATACTTATTGGAAACAAAGAAATCCCAGGCTCTTCCCCATAATTTCAATCTTCCGCTTCCGCCATCCTCTGCAAGATCTTCTATTCTGGATCCTAAGATACTTAAAAGATCTAATTTCATATAGAAGACAGCAAGGTAAACAGAAGCTGATAGAGAAACAACCATCCCAGCTAGAAGCTTTATTCTTTTTAAAGGCTTATCTTTCAAAATATAAAGGCATAGAATAATCAATAATACTAATAGTCCTCCCCTTGAAAAGGTTAATAAATTTGTAAGAATACAAAGAAGCAATCCCACTTTATTTTTCATGGATTTTGAATGGCATAAAAAATAACAGAAAAAGAGAGTATTATAAAAGACAAAATAATTTGGATCCTGCAGTACTCCGATTAACCTTGGGTAATTACGGTCAAGCATCACACCCAATTCATAGATTCTGTCACCCTCAAAGTCAAAGCCGAGTCTCTGCAGCCCTATCAAATATAAAATAAGGCTTAGGGTATTAAAAAAAACACCTGCATCGGCAATTGCTTTTTCGATAGTCCAATTATTTGTACGGCCGATTATTGATTTAATAATGAAATAACAAGCAATATAAAGAATAATCCCCAGTAAAATTCTTATACTTGCAGAAGGATATAATGCAAATGCTCCTGTAAAGCTATACATTAAGTAAAAAATCAGCATTGCCACTTCAAATCCATGCAGGCGCTGGAAGTAAAATGAACTTATATTGACTACTAAATATAAAAAAGAAAAGATCAAGTATGGCTTTATGGCAAAACCTATGTAAATATAATAATTTGCCATAGTTACGAGCAAAAAAAGGAAGAATACCGTAAAACTGGCTTTCTGCTTTCTAATCATGATACCGTGGTCCATCTTATCCTCCCTGCGTTTCCTTGAACCTCCATTTATTGAGTACTCTTGTCATGACATCAAGGATCATATTCTTCATCTCTTTATCTATAAAAATGACAAGCACCAATAGAAGAAAATGAAATAAAAAACCGATGAAAAAGTAAGAATCAATAAACAGGTTTATACTGCAGATGCAGATAGCAGAAAATAATAAATAGGGAAATAATGCTTTTTTTGCTATTATCCAGCGATTGGGATTACAGATCCAAAACCCCAAAAGTGCAATTCCTTCAATTGCCGCTCCTGCAAATGCAGCACCAGCTATGCCGTATGAATTACTGAACTGTATATATAAAAGGATGCCTGTCATAATGGCTATAGCCTGTATAGCAGTTCGGTAAGCTTGCAGCCCTTTAGTAGTTAGACCGTCCGCTAATGCAATATTTATAGCCTGGAGTGTAACCATTAAAGATAAAATCTTTAGCGGAAATGAAGCAGCAATCCACATTTCACCAAATAATAAATAGATAACTGCATCCGATTTAGCATACAGGGGAACAGTTATCGTTATACCAGCCAAAGCCATTAGTTTAATAAGAGTAATGTTCTTATGCAAGTGCTCCTCTAGTTGGTTATTATTAAATGACCTGAATAACACAGGGTAGTAAGCTCCGGCTATAATAAACGGGATTTGCTGCAGTGCCTGGGGGATCCGGTATGCAACTGCAAATATGCCTACTTCACTTAGGGTCAAAGTTTTTTCTATAATAAGAGGGCCTAAATGAGGGAGAATGACAAAAAGCAGGCCTCCAAGCGAAAATGATCCAATATTTCGCAATAGTCCCTTATGAAAAGAACTATTTATTTGTATTTGCACGTATTGGCGTACTTTATATATTCCAAATGCTCCGGCTGCCAGGTAAGACAGGCCGTATAAAGTGCAGATGATTAAATGGTTTAGATTAAATATTAATCCAGCAGACAATGTGGCAACTAAAAAAACAGAGGCAATAATCCGAATTAAGCCGCAATAGTGCATTCTCTCAATCATTTGAAAGAATATGGTTCCAATACTTTGCAGAGTAAGCCCCAACACCATAGGAATAATTAAAAAATAGGATGTTAAAATGAACTCTTTATTCCACGAATTTGAAAAATGAATTATGGCAAATCCACATAGGAAGGAAACAGCAAGTAAAATGATTCTAACCTTCAAATAAGAGGAAATTAGAATCGATAGGTCTACATCTTTCTTAGATCCTTCTCTTAACACAATGCTGTTCAGCCCGGCATCTGTTAAATATCCCATAATCATTGCAAAAGCTAACGCTACACTAAACATGCCATAATAATAGGATTGCAGATAATTGGCTAAAATAATTAAGGCAGCAGCATTTAAACCACTCGATAAGGCTGTACTATAAAATAAGTGTAAAATATTTTTTCCTATGGTATGTTTCTGTAATTTTTTCAATGGCATAGCCACCCGCGTGTTAGTTAGGCGATTAGCCTGTTTGATAAATAACCCCTAATATTTTGCTGTTTTTCCGTTCTAAATTGATTTTTGCTTTGAAGGCATCGTCTTTTTTTGTCTTGTTTTCCTTAAGTACTAATATGGTTCCATCACAATAACTCGCTAATACTTGAGAATCGGATGCAGATAAAATAGGCGGTGCCTCAAAAATAACAACATCATATTCTGTCCTGCAGCAGCTTGCCATATCCTTTATTTTGCTGGCTATCCATATTTCTGATGGATTTAAAGGAATTGGACCTGAAGTCATTACGAATAAGTTTGGAATAAGCGTCTCTTTACTATTCAAATGGATGCTTTCCGCATACCTAACTGCATTTGTAAATCCCTTTTCATTCTTCAGCTGAAACCAATGATGGAGTGATGGGCTGCGAATATTCGCATCTACCAAAAGCACCTTTTTTCCCTGTTCGACAAAAGAAATCGCCAATTTAGAAGAAATAATAGATTTCTGGCCTTCTTCACTGGGTGAAGTTACCATTAATAATTGGGATTCACTATCATATAAATGATCTATATAAGTGCTAATCATACGAATTTGCTCTGAACAAATGGATTGGCCACTTTGTTGGACCATCTTGGTATAATTTTTTAATTTCTTTTTTTTAAACACCGATTTGTCTCCCTTTTTCATTATTTACTAAGGATGCCTGATGTGTAACTCCAGCTTTATTCTTATACATTCTTTTGCCTTTGTTCAAGTTAACCTGCCCCAGGACAGGAAGTCCCAAAGTTATTTCTACTTCGTTTACATGTTTTATTGATTCATCCCAATACTCTCTGCACATGGCAAGTCCTATTCCAAGAAAAAGGCCTATTACCAAACCAATTGCGATATTCAATGACAAACTTCCGACAACTTTAATCGATGGATCTGTATCATTGTCACTTAATAGCTTTATATCCTGCACATCAAACTGAGCATTCATTTTATTAACAGTTGTTTTAGCAATCGTATTGGCAATTTCCTTGGTTTTATCCAAATCATGCCCTCTTACCACTACGTTAACTATTTGCGAGTCTCGATTGTTTTGGACGGCTAACTCTTTCTCTAGGTCATCATCTTCCAAATTAAACTGTTTTTTAACGGAATTCAGGACAATTGGACTCTTTATAAGATCAATTGTTGAAGCAAGTAGCATATTCAGTTCCTGCGAATCTCCATATTGGCCATCCTTTTTTGTCAGCTTGCCGATAAGTATATTCTCAGTTGCTTCATAAGTAGGCTTTATAACATAAATGGACAGACCCAAAGTCAAAAGAAAAATACAAATTATAGTAGAAATAATGGCCAGCCATCTTTTTTTCATTATCCTAAAAAGTGTTTTTAGATCTATATGTTCGTTCATGAAAACCTCCAAAACTTTTATGCCTTTAACTGAATTTGGTCCATAAAGGCAACCGTTTCTCTTAAACCATCTATAAAAGTATACCGGGGCTCCCATTTCAGCAATTTAAGAGCTTTCTTATTTGATAAACAGCTATGCCTTATATCTCCTTCCCTTTCCTGATGGTAAATTGGCATAACTTCAGACTCTAATAGATAATTCAGCTCGTTTACAATATCTTTAATGGAAGTCTGTGTGTTATTACTTATGTTAATTATTTCATTATCGCCATAAAGAATAGCTGATGCATTTGCTTTGGCAACATCCTTTACAAATACAAAATCTCTTGTCTGAAAACCATCTCCATTGATATTCAAGGATTGCCCTGTTATAGCCCTCTCAATGAAAATAGCAACTACTCCGGCTTCACCATTTGTACCTTGCCTCATGCCGTAAACATTCGAGTACCGTAAGATTGTGTAAGACAGTCCGTACAAATCTGAAAAAAGCTTAATATAGGATTCAGCATTTAGTTTCGATAAACCATAAAAGGATATAGGTGATACAGGATGTTCTTCATCAATCGATAAATATTTTGGATTTCCATATAATGCTGCTGTGGATGCGAATATAAATTTCTTCGTTTGATGCCTTACACATGCATTCAAAAGATTGATTGTTCCAATAATATTTGATTCTCCATCTAATTTTGGATGAATAAATGAATTAGAAACTGACACTTGTGCAGCTTGATGAATTACATAATCCGGTTTTTCAGCCAGGAAAATTGGGTCTAAATTTCCGCATATGTTAATATGGTAAAACCTAGCTCCGGCAGGAATATTGTGTTCTTGTCCAGTTACTAAACTGTCCAAAATAACGACTTCATAATCTTCTTTAATAAGCTCTTCGGCAATGTGGGAACCAATAAATCCTGCTCCGCCTGTTAATAAAACCTTCATAGTATTCACCTTTCCATTTAAAGAATTTCTTTCCTCGAAATGATAGTTCATTTTTCACTCTTGCTTCGAGAAAGCCTGACTCTTTAAACAAATATATGAAGTCCCAGCCATTATATAACCATACTTTTTTACTATTATTTTTCATAATATCCAGCATTAAGAAAGACTATTAGTCCATTTATATTAACCATTAATTCTATTATTTTTTGCAGACTAAAGACTAAACAGGAAAAGCTGTCCCTAATTTCTGGGACAGCTTTTCTTCGTCTGAAATCATTTCTCTATGGTATTGTGATAGAAATCGACAATCAGTTATTCGTTTAAGAAGTTTCATCTTATGTTCAACACTGCTATATGGTAGTTTAGATAAAAGTAAACTACCACCCATTGTTTCCTTCCGGAATGAAGACCCATGATATTTTAAATGTAATACTATCCATTATTGAATTTACAGCCGTATGCTTTAACAAGTCACTAAAGGCTTAGCTCACTTTAACACCTCTCCCGAATGCTTGTTTCTACTTTAAGCATGCATATTCACCTTTAATAGATCCAAAAAAATTGCAAGGTCTGCTTCAGACCTTGCAATTTTTTTATTCCTCCACTCTTTCGTCCTTCCCCGCCAGCCAGAAAGCCGCTGCAATGGAAGCAATGATCACAATAAACGGTGCATAAAACATCACAAATTCTGCCATGGTTTTTCCCTCCTATGCATGATCGTCCCGCTTTCCCTGGACATAGTCTTTATTGAAAAGGAATAGCCTGAGAAGCAGATAAAGGGACGGCAGGAGCAATCCCAGTCCTGCTATGAAGGCAATGATGAGAGCGATGGCCATAGCTTCGTTTGTAAAACCATCATAAATAGTCAGGTATGGATAAAGCAGGTATGGATAATGCGAGATTCCATAGGCAAAGAACGCCACTAAGAATTGTCCTGCCAAGAGCCCAAATGCGAGTCCGTATAATTTACGCTTCCATATTAGATAAACAGTCCCTGCAAACAGGATGAATGAGATGCCAAACAGCCACCATAGGTCCATTAATCTGCTGAAATGCTCAGGATTATGATCCCGCAGTTCGACAATAATGCCTGTCGCTGTTACAATAGCAGGCACCGCCCATATTAGAGCGTATTTTCTAAGCAGCTCTGTGGCCGGTTCATCGGTTGCTTTATTGGCATACCACGTCAGGAATACTGCCGATATATATAAAACTGCTGATATACTCAGTACGACGATGCTCCATGTCAGCGGACTGGTGAACAATGCCCAGTAGTCAAGCTCCAGGCCTGATGATGTTTCACTAACGAATCCGCCTTCTGAAATGGTCAGGACAATGGACAGAGATGCAGGAATGAAAAGACCTGAAAGTCCATACAGATAGGTCCATTTTTTTTGTCTTAGCCCGCCGTAGGTGGTAAAAGCGTAATAAGATCCGCGGATGGCCAGCAGGACTACTGCAATGCTTGCCGGCACCAGCAGGACTGTTCCATAATAATAGGCTGTTTTTGGAAAGAATCCGACAATGCCTACGAAGAAAAACACCAGGAACACATTCGTAACTTCCCAAACCGGTGATAAATAACGCTGAATAATACGGGTTAAAATATGCTGTTTTCCGCGGAATAGACTGTATGCGTTGAAAAATCCTGCACCAAAGTCAATAGAGGCAACGATGACGTATCCAAATAGAAACAGCCATAAGACGGAAATTCCGATGATTTCAAGCGTCATCGCAGCTCACCTTCTTTCTCCAGCTCACGGTCGGACAATTCCTGTTCGACCGGATTTTTGCGGAACATTCTGGTGAGGACAATAATGCTTCCAATTGCCAGCACCAGATATAATCCTGCAAACAGCAGAAGCATAAGGTCTACTTGACCGCTTGAGGTTGCGGCATCTTCAGTACGCATGATGCCCCTCAGAATCCACGGCTGCCGTCCAACCTCAGCAAACCACCATCCCGCTTCAATTGCGATTATGGATAAAGGGCCACCCAAAACGATCAGCCAGCGAAACCACTTCGACGAAACAAAACGCATTTTAAACCAGGTGCCTAAGACGTAGAAAAGCGAAAGTGCCGTCATCCACATGCCAATCGTCACCATAAGGTCAAACAGGTAATGGATATATAGCGGCGGAATTTCATCCTCTGCAAATTGGTCAAGTCCGATCACTTCGGCATTCGGATTGCTGTGCGCAAGGATGCTGAGTGCATATGGAATCTTAATGGCATATTTCACTTCGCCGTCATCAAGAACCCCATAGAGCATTAATGGTGCCCCTTCTTCTGTTTCAAAATGCCACTCGGCGGCAGCCAATTTTTCAGGCTGGTATTCCGCAAGGTATTTTCCGGAGAAGTCACCAATTACCGCTGTAGCGATCGAGAAAATCAATCCGATTTTCATTGTGAGCAGCAATGCCTTCTTATGGTAGATATGATTCGATCCTTTTAGAAGGCGAAAAGCTCCTATTGATGCAAGGACAAACGCTGATGTCATATAGGCTGTTGAAAGCACATGCGTAACCTTCGTTGGCATGGCGGGTGTGAACATTGCCAGTATCGGGTTAATATTTACCAGCTGGCCATTCACAATGTCAAAGCCCTGCGGTGCATTCATAAATGCATTTACAATGGTAATGAAAATAGCAGAAAACGAAGCCCCTATTGCAACTGGGATTAATAAAAGCATATGCTTTTTCTGGTTCTCAAACCGATCCCATGTATACAGATAAATCCCAAGGAAAATCGCTTCAAAGAAAAAGGCAAAAGTCTCCATAAACAAAGGCAGCGCAATGACATTGCCTGCTAGTTCCATAAAGTTAGGCCACAGCAATGATAGCTGCAGGCCGATGGCTGTCCCCGTAACAACACCGACAGCCACCGTAATGACAAAACCGCGCGTCCATCTTCGGGCGAGCAAAATATAATGTTCATCCTGTTTTTTTATCCCCACCCATTGTGCAATCATAATCATGAGCGGGATGCCGACACCAATGGTGGCATAAATGATGTGGAAGGATAATGTCAGCTCAGTTAAGACACGGCTGAAAAAGACAGATTCTTCATTTCCCATTTAACATTCTCCTTTTCCTATCCTGCAAAAATACGTCCAATAAAAGAAAGCCCCATAATGATAGCCACTGTAAAAGCAAGCCACATTAATATGCGTTCCTGTTTTTTATACATTCACTCACTCCTCTTGAATGCTCATTACATCACATTATTCCACAGTTTTGAAGAAAAAGCTGTGACACTAAAACAACATTTGTATGAGGAAAATATGAAATCTTATGTATTTCCTTTTACAATTCCTTATTCCCTTTTGAGAAGCAATTAAAACGAAAAGGACATTGGAATTTGCCAATGCCTGGTTCAATTAATCTTCAAACTTATATGTGTTATGCGTATAAGCAGCCCATAAGGCAAACTCTCTGCTTTTGTTAATTCTACTCTTTTCCTCCATTGGGCAGACTCCTGTTTTTTAAATTTAATTTTCTCCAAGCGGTATAATTTATACTTGAATTTGACGAAAAAAATCCCGGTGCATACACACCGGGCAAGAGTTATATATTTTTCAATGCTGTTTCTGCAACCTCTTCACCTGAAACCAGGTCAAATGCGCGTTTATAAGTGTTCTCATTATCCAGGACAGCATAAAGAGTTTTAGCTACATCCTCACGGGGAATGAAGCCACGCTCCAAATTTTCTGCTGCTTTGATTTTGCCGGTTCCCGCTTCATTTGTCAGGCCGCCTGGACGAACGATTGTGTAATTCAAGCTGCTGTTTTCCAGAATCCTGTCGGCATAATGCTTTGCAGCGTAATAAGGCTTGATCGTTCCACTCCACTTATCGCGATTATTCGCCTGTATGGCGCTGACCATTACAAACCGGTCCACACCAGCCTTCTCCGCCGCTTCTATTGTTTTTACCGCACCATCCAGGTCAATCAGCAGAGTTTTGTCATAGCCGGTATTTCCGCCTGAACCTGCAGTAAACACAATTGCATCGCAGCCATTGGCTGCTTCAGCCAATTCTTCAACTGTTCCTTCAAGGCTTGCGACTGCCGTCTCAACACCCATATCCTCAAACTGCCGGGCCTGCTCTTCTTTCCTGATCATTGCTCTTGCTGTATATTTATCGCCTTCTTTAATAAGCTTTACCAGCTGCTTTCCGATTTGTCCGTTTGCTCCAACGATAAGAACTTTCATGAATACCTGCCCCTTTTCTGTTTTTGTGGTCTTAATTATTTCAAAAGAAAATAGCGATATCAAATGAACTGTTTAGGACCCCATACGGACAATCCGCTTTTTATAAAGAGCCGCAATTGTGTTCATGATTAATACAGGGATCTTCTTTGGAAAATATCTTTTTCTGTAAAATTTATAAAATGCATGCTTCAAGTCGTCCCACTGTGTACAATTCTTCGTTTGTTTAAATCGTGCAACATCAATGATTTTAATATGGCCACCCTCTGTAAGAATAATGTTGCGCAGGTGGATATCCGAAGGGTTAAGCCCTCTTTCCCTCGCAAGCTTTAAAGCCTCATCTATTTGCCTGATTTTCTCCTCTTCTATCGGGACTCCTTTTGCTAGACATTCAAACAAAGTCAGTCCCTGCACATAATCAATGACAATATAGTTATCTCCAGAGCCATATAATGAGGGATAGTACGGATGGTCGGGCAACGCCCTGTATATCTCCGCTTCTTCCCTGGCGGTTCTTTTAAACTCCGGAAAAAATACCTTTAATACAAGATTGGTTTCTTTTAACCTAAAAGCAAATGCACTTCTCCCTGCTCCTATAAATTCCAAACTGTCGTCCTTCTCGAGAAGTCTGGTCCAATTAAGGCTTCTGGAAAACTTTACACTGTCTGCAAGCTGCTGATATGATTTCATCTCTAAACCTCCCTGTTCCAGACTCTTCCCTAAAAATAAAAGGCACTGAACCATTTATTGGTCTCAGCGCCTTAAAAACAAAAGAGACCTTACCAAAATAAATGGTAAAGGTCTCGCAAGCAACGTTGTTGCCAGTAAAGCCGGAGATTCATCATCCCGTATTGACGACTCTACTTAACAGCTACTCCCCTTCAGGAAGAATCCGAACTATTTTGTTAACTTAATTATATGATTTAATAATCCATTAGTCAAACGATACGTTCCTGGAAACTGAGTGGATACTCCCTTAACGGCTTTACTTTTCAAAAATAGAATTTGAAAGCAATCGGAAAAGGTAATCAGTATGATCACGGAAGCCGGCTTCAATGCCAATTAGTGTAACATCTTTATCCTGCTCTTTCACCATGATGGCCTGGCCCTGTGCAGCACTGCGATTTTTCCAGTGTCCTGCTACGAAGAAGTCTTCCTCATCCGCAATGGCTGCAAGCACTTCATCATTCTCTGTACCTGTATACCAGACTGGACGGTAGACAAATCCAAGATCATCCTCACTGTATCCTGCTGATGCACCGGTTCCTTTATAATCTACCTTAATGATTCCGTTGCTGTTGGATCCGCCAGTATTGATCATATCATCTGTCAGGCCCAGAGTCTTTGTTGCACGGGAAGCACCGGCACCAACAGCTATATATTTTCCGCCTTCAGAAACAAACCTTTCCACATTTGCTTTAAATGCAGCCAGTTCTTCCTGACTTTCAAGGCCGAATTCTTTGTTGGCATTACTCAGATTCAGAGAAATTAAATTTTCCGTTCCGCTGTAAACAAAGACATCATGGGAAGCAAGGCCATTATCAGCCACTTCTGATGGAGACAATTCAGTCACACTAAATCCTAGCCTCTTAAGAGCCAGTTTGGTGCCAGAGTGTGATTGCGCTTTGTTCATCCCTCCATCCTTTAATATGGCTACACTTACTTTGTTAATTGCCTTTGCGTCTGCAGGCACTTTTCCTGACAATATATTTAGGCCGGAATCCTTAACGGCTGATGAAATAACATTGGCTGATCCTTCAGCATAGAAGCTTCCTTCACCGTCGCGTTTAACCATAACCCCCAGCCCAAGAAGTTCGTTCACAAGCTGAACAGCTTTCACTGAGCTGTTCGGTATGATAAATGGCCCGTTTCCGCTTAGTGAACCCTGTTCTTTTACATTATTTATCTTGGTTACTGCTGCCTTTACATCATTTTGAACAGCGATTGCTTCAAAGCCCCAAAGCTCCGGAAGACTCCAGGCGGAAATATCATACATGGCCGGTGTATCATCTGTTATATCCTCGCCATCCCACAGCATCGTGTTTGCCAGACCTGCCTTTGCCTGATCCATTGGAACGATGTAAGTGCCCTTTGGATATGACTTGCCATCAGCTGCAAATGCTTTTGATGCCTGAACAACCTCGATATCATTCTTAATTAAATGATTAACTGCCTTATTTACTGCGGTTGGATCTTCCTCATTCACCGGAAGAATAAATGCTTTCGGGAAATGGCCTTCTTCATGAAAAGGATGATCAAAATTAATGCCGCGCTTGAACATTTCAATTTGATCTGTAATCATTGCTTCCTTGTTATCGGTTGAATATTTCAATGCTCCCATAATGGCATTGTACATCCAGCGGACGCCGTCCTCGTCATTTGTCGGAGCTTCAAGTGTATGGCCATAAGCACCATGGTACATGGCATACATCGGTGTGAAAATTGGCGGATAATCATCCCATCCAGCGGAATCATCCCGCTGCGGAATATATGCGCCATTCATTTCTTTATACAGGGTGGCTGTGTAAAGAGCCTTGTCCTCCATAATTTCAGCTTCCATCGCTTCTGCCTGATGATTAGCCCATTTTTGATATAAATCATATTCATAGTTAGGATTATGCGGAGGTGTACAAGGTTCAATCAAACCCTGTTTGTTTGGTGCATAATTTTTCACATATCCGTGAGTATCCAGGAAAACCATCGGATTCCACTCTTTAATAAGAGAGACGGTTTCCTGCGTTTCAGGCTGTGATTGTGTGACAAAATCACGGTTCAAATCAATTCCTTCCCCATTAAAACGGGTTGCATCCACCCGGCCATCAGGGTTTTGGACCACATTGAAAATAAGGATGTTATTGTCCAGAATCTCCTTTGTTTCTTTGTCATTCTGTGTGGCAAAACGTTCTATCAGCTGCATTACTGCATCGCTTCCCACAAACTCCGTTCCATGAATCGATCCATTGATCATAATTGGCACTTTAAAATCCGGGTTATTCGCAATCCAATTCTGGGCTTTCTCCGGATTTTTGAACATTTGTTTTCTTAAGGCCTGAATCTTACCGAACTTGCCATGTGCACCAGGATCTGCAATAGTCACGACATATAGAGGATATCCATCCGCGGAAGTACCTTTTACCTCCACCTTCACTCTATTAGATTGTTTTTCAATTTCTGTAAGTTTGGTCCCTATTACTGAGAATTTCATAAAATCATAGTTTTCGCTATTGAATAAACTTCCGTCCATTTCCTCTGACACATTAACATTGATCCACTTGGGGCTGATCGCATGAGCAGCACTTAAAGGAACAGATGCCAAAATGCCTGCTGCCAAAATGCCTGATAAAGCTTTCTTTTTATTCATTATGTACCTCCAGATGCATTGATTTGTATATTTATAAGATAGGATTTATTTTAATTCAAGTCATTCAATCGTGGCAATGCTACTATTTTCCTAAAATAGTCTATTTAAAAAGAAAAGAGGGACCAAGAAATGATCCCTTTTAACCTACTTAAATGCTTTAACTCCACCTTGCAGAGGAAGCACTATATGGCTTCTTTCCGGATCAATGGTTATCTTCGTGCCCGACTTTGGTCTAATAGTATAGTTATAATCACTAGATAGTATGACTACCCCCAGACGATCACCTTCTTTAAATACATAATCATCAGGCTGCATATCCCATGTAAAAGTATATTCACGGTCCGGTGTAAGCCCTGAAGATCTATTTTCACTGTGAATGTTTTGCGGATCCATCCACCCTCTAGTAACAATTTCCGGCTTTCCTTCCCCATATTTAACAAGGAGGGCTGTTAAGTTGGCTGTTTTCCGGTCAATGCTAGCCCGAATTTGAATTTCCGGGGTTCCGCTCATGCGAATATCTTTTTCTAAAGGCGTAGTCAAATAAACGAGCCTATTAGCTAATGAAGCATCAGGATCCATAGCCAATTCTTCAGCCTTGATTGTGGCATCATCCACAAAATGCTGATCCCCCTTATTCTTGTTCGGTACAGGCTGCAGTTCTAAGCTGCCGCCTCCATCGGAAGCCGGCTTAAAATGCAATTTTGCGTCAGAGGTTCCCTTCGCCGGCCAGTTTGCCTCTGTATGCCATGTCTTATCCTCCCTCTGGATGTCAACCATTGGTTCATCCATGACATCATTTTTAATATCATATAGCCAGTAATCAAACCATTTATTTAAAGTAGGGAGCCATACATCGCGTCTGAAGCTGTAGGGGCTGGAATGGCCCCCTTGATGAAGCCACATTTTTCTGGGCACATCATTCTCGCCAAGCGCTTGCCACCAATCTGAAAAATGCTTTGTTTTAACATTCCAGTCATTTAACCCATGGACAATAAAGACACTTGCTTCAACCTGATCAGCATCCTTTGTATAATCTCTTTTACTCCAGAATTCATTGTAATCCCCGGTTTCCCTGTCCTGGCCTTCCGTTAATCCTTTTATGACCTTGCTGCACGCTTCAGGGTTTTGCCTAGTTAAAATGGCTTCGGCCATATTATCCGCATCTTCCCCCTGGTATCCGCCTGGCGCTATCACAGCACCATTCGAACGATAATAGTCATACCAGCTGCTAATTGCAGCAATTGGCACAATCGTTTTCAGGCCTTCAACTCCTGTTGCAGCCACTGCATTAGGAAGTGTTCCATTATAAGATACTCCTGTCATTCCCACATTCCCTGTTGACCAATCAGCTTGTATTTCCTGTCCCTCTGCATTAAAAGCTTTCGCTCTGCCATTCAGCCAATCGATTACAGCACGTGTTCCAAGTATTTCATGCTCATCGCCGGTTGTAGGACATCCATCCGACAAACCTGTCCCTACACTTTCTGCAAGAACAACCGCGTAGCCTCTTGGTACAAAATAGTCATCATAATAACCTGGGATATTTGCCTGCGGGTTACCTTTTTCACCTTTACTTTTCCCTTTCTTCGGCACAGAGTTCAGTTCTGTATCCACGTCATAAACCGGGACACCTTTAATTCCTGAACGGTAAGGACTCATTTCATAAATAACAGGAACCTTTAAACCTTCCTCTGTTTCCTTTGGCCTGATAATATCAGCACGTATTCGATCCAGCTTTCCATCTCCATCACTGTCAGTTGCTGTTTCAACAAATACTCTTTCGACAATGGCATCATCCAGAGAAAAAATGGGCTGTGTCATGCCATTTTCGACTTTAATCCGAGATTCAGCCGATGCCATGCTGCTTTGACTGTCTTTACCTGCTGCAGGCAATACCCCTCCGGCAATTAGCGGGAAAGCGATAACTGAGGCTACGAACACTTTTAATGCAGCTTTTTTCATAAAAATCCCCCTATATAAAATGATATTATAATTTTCAGAATAAATTAAAAATACGTTAGTTTCGATAGCCGAAAGACCTGTATTTTTCAAGTTGCATTTGATAATAAACTATTTGCCTCCGTCAAAGGTCATGATTTTACATGGCTGCTCTCCTGATTTGGTACTTTAAATCTACCATTTTTTACAATTTAGAAAGTTAAAGTCTTTCTTTTCTCACACATCTTAAAAATCTGCTAGTCTAATAGAATCGTTTTAACTCTTTATTAAAGGAAGCGGAGTTATGTAAGCGAATACATATAGCTGGATTACTAGTCGAGGAGGAATAAAAGATGAAAGTTGGAAAGAAAGCTTCTTCAATTATGCTTGCAGCCGTTCTGACAGCTTCAAGCGTGTATGCAGTGCCTGGTCAATTTGTGCAGACTGCCGAAGCAGCACAAAGCAAAGCTGCAGATCCTGGCTCCAAAGCATTTGATCAGAAGGTAATTGCAAGGGTAGATGCAGCTCGCATGATGGAGGATGTCAGCTATTTATCAGAAACCATAGGGCCGCGGGTTGCCGGAACAGAAGCAGAAAAGCAGTCAGCAGATTTTATCCGCAAACGCCTTGAGTCCTATGGCTACACAGTAGAAACACAAGAGTTCAGCATACCGGATAAAATGGCTGGAGATTTGCACACTAGTGATCTGAAGGAGGTCCTTATAACCATTCCTTCCGGATCAGGAACAACGCCTGAAGAAGGAATTACTTCTGAATTATATGATGCTGGATTAGGCAGGGCAGCTGATTTTACAGAGGAAGCATCAGGGAAAATAGCACTCATTTCACGCGGAGAAATTCCTTTCTCGGAAAAAGTTACAAACGCAGTGAATGCCGGTGCTGCGGGGGTTTTAATTTACAACAATGCGGATCAGCCAGCACCAATGAATCCCTCAATTGGAGGCCCATATGATATTCCGGTGGGAAGCATTACGAAGGCAAGCGGAGAAGCACTCCTTCAAGATGTTGAAGCACAAAACAAAACAGTTACGCTTACTGTAAAGAGTTTTAAAAACATAAAATCGCAAAATATTATTGCCACCAAGCACCCTAAGCCCAATAAAGGCGGGGAAACTGACATAGTCCACATTTCTGCACATTTTGATAGTGTGCCATTTGCTCCGGGAGCAAGCGATAATGCATCCGGAACTGCTGTTGCCTTAGAGCTGGCCAGAGTCCTGAAAAGCTATCCTTCTGACAAAGAATTGCGGTTCGCATTTGTAGGTGCAGAAGAAATTGGTCTTCTTGGTTCTGGGTATTATGTCAGCAAGCTGAGCGGCAATGAAATAGAGCGAAGCATTGCAAACTTCAATATGGATATGGTAGGCACAGCATGGGAAAATGCAACTTCGATTTACATGAATACCCTTGATGGCCAGGCAAATATCGTAACAGAGACTGCCCTTGCCACAGCCGGGCGGATTGGCACCCCATCTGAGCTGGTTCTTTATCAGCGCGGAGCTTCCGACCATGTCTCTTTTCATGATGCAGGCATCCCGGCTGTTAACTTTATCAGACGAGAACCTGCCACTGCCAATCTTGAACCGTATTACCATACACCACTGGATTCCATCGAGCACATTAGTCCGGATCGGATGAAAGAAGCCGGGGATCTGATAGGCGCTTCGGTTTACAGCTTAATTCGAAAATAGGATTGACTTGAATCCCCGGATTTTCCCCGGGGATATTTTTTTCTTCGGTTATTTACTTTCCAGCTATTTAGCATAAACGATGTGTTTACGTGCAAAATATGAGGGTAAACTATATTCGTTCTAAATTTCATGTGCAAATTATTAAGGGATTTACCGTTTAAATGGAAAAGAAATCGGGTAACATAATTGTAACATTATAAAGGAATTTACTATCTGCCCGATAGTCCTATATATCCCTAAAGGAGGGAGTCATCATGGATTTTGAACACGAGGCTGTCATACTAAAAAGAGAACTCTCCCTTCTCATGGATGAATATGAAAGGTGCGAGATTGACGACGTGAGAAATGAAATATCAAAGGATATTCAACTGCTGAGCCGTGCAATAGACGATATACTTAACTAAAGTATATGCTGGCATGGCTTTTTTTATATTCTATACGGCTGGCATTTTTTAGCAGTCAGCTGCTGAAACCTTTTGTAAATTAGGAGGGGTATTTTTATGCCTCAGCACATCTATTACAGTTTTATACGTCTCCCTTTAGTAATCAGAATTCTGCTGATTGCCCTGATGGTGATCTTTCTTTTTGGGGGGTTAATACATATTATTGAGCCGACCTCCTTTCCGACTTTTTTTGATGGAATCTGGTGGGCGGTTGTAACTGCTTCAACTGTCGGTTTTGGAGATTTTTATCCCAAAAGCACTGCAGGGCGTATTGTGGGCATTGCGCTTATTTTTACTGGTGCGGGTTTTCTGTCTACCTATTTTATTTCACTTGCAACAGCAGCAGTTACCCGGCAGAATGACTTCCTGGAGGGGAAAATCGAATATCGGGGTCAAAACCATATTGTTGTAATTGGCTGGAATGAACGTTCAAGGGAGATCGTTAATACTCTCGGAGGCGATGGGATGAACCATTCCATTGCTTTAATTGATGAAACACTGAGGTCAAATCCTGTTCCCCATAATAATGTACATTTTATTCAGGGACGCGCTAACAGAGATGATGTCCTCATGAAGGCAAATATATTTGATGCCAAAAAAGTAATTATCACAGCTGATCAGAACAAAGATGAACTGCATGCTGACATGAATTCAATTTTAACCTTATTGGCCATCAAAGGATTAAATCGCGATGTTCAATGCATCGTTGAAATATTAACTTCAGAACAGGCAGCCAACGCTAAAAGAGCGGGGGCTGATGAAATCGTTCAGACGAATGTTCTAACGAGCTTTGTCATGATCAACAGCATTTCTTCCCAGGAGCTCGTTACTTCTTTTCTTGATTTGCTGGGACAGCTCGATAAACGAAAATTAACTTTTCAGCCTGCATCAGAAGATATAGAAAATAAGACTTTTGCTGAACTTAGTGCCGAACTTATGAAAGAAGGCATCCTGCTTTTGGGTGTTAAAAGAGGGGAAGAAACCCTTGTTAATCCTCCCCAGCCTTTTATAATTCTTCAGCAGGATCAGCTGATTGTTATACTCGGTTAATCTCTTAATAAAATAGACTCCAGCTCTTCGACAAGCGCTTTGCCGAGATCAATAAATTCTTCCGGAAAACGGGCGTCCTTATCTACAGGCTCCGAGAATTGATCAAAGGAGGCGCTGAAATTCCCTGTATAAGCGTGGTCATCCAGGCCGCGCTTATACTTATGTGAAAGCAGAAACGGCCTGCCAATTTCCACCGTACAGCTTGGATCATCAAGCTGCCCATCAATTGCCTTAAATGGGACCCTTAAAAACTGGTACCCCACCTCATCATCAATTTTATAATCAAAAGACCCGTGATCATAATCCCAGTTCCCGCCAACCGAATAGCCAATCGGCTTTAGAGCCTGCTCCAGCTTATATAAATCAAAATGCTTCCCTTCCACTTTTGAAGGTATCTCAATCACTGAATCCATCCCCTTTTACGCTTTTGGCTTAGTTTCTCCAAAGTAAGGGATATCATGAATGCGATTTAGCAGCGGCATCTTTTTCGCCAATAAAAAAACGCCCGCCCGCAGGCAGACGCTTCTCGCTATTACTTCAATCTCTTTTCAAGTTCAGCTTTTTTCTCTTCAAATCCTGGTTTTCCTAATAGGGCGAACATGTTCACTTTGTATGCTTCAACACCAGGCTGGTCGAACGGATTCACTCCCAGCAAGTAGCCGCTCATTGCACATGCTTTTTCAAAGAAGTAAACCAGGTAGCCAAATGTGTAGGCGTCCATTTTTGGAATGGAAACAATCAGGTTTGGCACTCCGCCGTCTGTATGTGCAAGCATTGTCCCTTCAAAAGCTTTGTTATTAACAAAGTCGACAGTCTCACCCGCAAGATAGTTCAGGCCATCAAGATCATTCTCTGCTTCTTCAATGGTAAGCTCATGGCGTGATTCTTCCACCTTGATAACCGTTTCAAAAAGGTCCCTGCGGCCTTCCTGTACATACTGGCCTAATGAATGAAGATCAGTGGAGAAATTTGCTGAAGAAGGGAAAATTCCTTTTTGGTCTTTTCCTTCACTTTCACCGAACAGCTGCTTCCACCACTCTGCAAAATATTGAAGTCCTGGTTCATAGTTGATCAGCATTTCAATCGTTTTGCCTTTGTTATAGAGAACATTTCGTACAGCAGCGTACTGGTATGCTGCGTTCTCCTGAAGCTCAGATTTGCTGAAGTCTTCGCGTGCCTGTGCAGCACCGCTCATCATATCTTCAATGCTTGCACCGCTGACGGCAATTGGCAAAAGACCTACTGCTGTAAGGACAGAATAGCGGCCGCCGACATCATCCGGAATAATAAATGACTCGTAGCCTTCTTCTGTCGCAAGAGTCTTCAAAGCACCTCTTGCTTTGTCGGTTGTAGCATAGATTCGTTTACGTGCTTCTTCCACACCATATTTTTCTTCCAGCATTTTGCGGAAAATACGGAAAGCCAATGCAGGCTCAGTCGTTGTGCCTGATTTGGAGATAACATTGATGGACCAATCTTTGCCGTCAAGAAGGTCCATTAAATCCTTCATATAAGCGGAACTAATATTGTTGCCTGCAAATAAAACCTGCGGAGTGCCGCGTTTTTCTTTTGGAAGTGCATTATAGAAGCTGTGCTTTAGCATTTCAATAGCCGCACGCGCTCCAAGATAGGAGCCTCCAATTCCAATGACGATAAGAACATCGGAATCGCTTTTAATTTTCTCAGCCGCTTTTTGAATGCGGGAGAACTCTTCTTTGTCGTAATTAGCAGGCAGATCGATCCAGCCTAAAAAGTCACTGCCAGCTCCAGTTTGTTCATGAAGGGAGTGATGTGCTACCTTCACGGCATCCTGCAGATATGTAATTTCATGTTCGCCAAAAAAAGGAAGTGCTTTTGCGTAATCAAAACGAACGTGTGTCATGAATGTCCTCCAATTTTTCTCAAATTTAAACAGCCTGCAGTAATTCTGGCTGTCATCCTTATACCACTTTAACGAAAGCCTCAAAGTTAATCAAGAATCATCCCCTAATGTAAGCGTGTCCAATTTTGACATATTTTTTACGCGCTAATGGTGATTGTCATTTTTCGGCGGAAAATGTAAAAGGACTCTGCTTTAGGCAGAGTCCAGCATGGTATTATAAAGAAGCGCGGTAGATTGAAACCACGTCATCATGATTTAATTTCGCGAAATTGCCGAATTCTCCGTTGACAGTCGCTTTGTCTGCCATCAATTCGATCTTGCTGTCATCGATATCAAAATCAGCCAGGCGTGAAGGTGCACCAATGCTGTTCCAGAATTCACGAAGTTTTTCAATGCCTTCAAGCGCAGTCTCCTCATCTGTTTTTCCCGCCGGATCCACGTTAAATACACGGATAGCAAGCTGCTTGAATCGCTCAGGCTTTACGTTCAGATTATGCTTCATCCAGTTTGGGAACAGAATGGCCAGACCTCCGCCATGAGGAATATCATAAACGGCCGATACAGCATGCTCGATATTATGCGTAGCCCAGTCTCCCCGGTAGCCCATATTCAGAATACCGTTCAATGCCATTGTGCCGGAATAAAGAATGGTCGCACGATGCTCATAGCTTTCAAGGTCTTCAAGGAGCTTAGGAGCTGCTTCCATAATGGTAATCAGCAGCGATTCACACATTCGATCCTGAAAATCGGTATTTTCTTCAAGATGGAAATAATGCTCAAGTACATGGGACATCATGTCCACAATTCCATATACCGTCTGATTCCTTGGCACGGTGAATGTATTAACAGGGTCAAGGATTGAAAATTTAGGGAAAGTCACAGGACTGCCCCATCCATATTTTTCATTTGTTTCCCAATTTGTAATAACAGATCCTGCATTCATTTCAGAACCGGTGGCCGCTAATGTAAGAACGGTTCCAAACGGCAGAGCTTTTGCAGCAAATGCTTTCTTGATGACCAGATCCCAGGCATCGCCATCATATTTAGCACCAGCTGCAATTGCCTTAGTGCAGTCAATTACACTCCCGCCGCCAACAGCCAGCAGGAAATCGATGCCTTCAGTTTTACAGATTTCAACGCCTTTGCGGACAGTGGAAACTCTTGGATTAGGCTCAACACCTGATAGTTCAAACACTTCAGCACCAATTTCATTTAGCTGTGCCATCACTTTATCATATAAACCATTGCGCTTAATGCTTCCGCCGCCATACACTACAAGAACCTTCTTGCCATACTGCGGAATTTCAGTCTGCAATTGGGATAGCTGATCTTTCCCAAAGATTAATTTAGTCGGATTATAAAAGGTAAAATTTTGCATATCACCATCTCCTTTTCCACATTATTATCTTTCAAATTTTCAGCTATTGCAAAAAGTACGATTCGAAAGGTGAGCATTAGATATCCCGGGTTCTCAGATCATCTTTTTCATTATGGCTATTAACGATTATTACAATGAATATTTTTTATTTCCCTGCAGCAACATAATATTGAACCTATACTACAAGGAGGAAACATCATGAGTGGCATTCAGCGTATTGCACTGGTTCTAACAATTATTGGCGCTATTAACTGGGGTTTAATCGGATTCTTCCAATTTGATCTTGTCGCAGCTATCTTTGGCGGTCAGGATTCAGCCCTTTCACGAATTATATACGGTCTTGTGGGCATCGCGGGCTTAATCAATCTGGGGCTTCTTTTCAAACCAAATGAAGAACTGGAAAGAGAACCTGAAGCAAGGCCAACCCGTTAAAAGAATGAAAAAAATCCTTGCACATTGTGTGCAAGGATTTTTTTATTGAATCAGTATTTATATACCGTTTACTGAATTAAACCCAGCCTCTGAAGCGGGATGCTTCAGACATTTTCCTCGCGCCGACCATATAAGCAGCAAGACGCATATTTACTTTTCTTTGCTGTGAAGTCTGATAAACATTATCGAAAGCTTGTACAAGCACTTTTTTCAGCTTTTCTGTAACTTCCTCTTCAGTCCAATAGTACCCCTGATTGTTCTGTACCCATTCGAAATAGGATACCGTCACACCGCCAGAACTGGCTAACACATCAGGAACAAGCAGGATTCCCCGGTCTGAAAGAATTTTTGTAGCTTCAAGAGTGGTTGGGCCATTTGCAGCCTCTACTATGATGGAAGCTTTAATATTATGGGCGTTTGCAGCGGTAATCTGATTGGACACAGCCGCAGGAACCAGGATATCGCAATCCAGTTCAAGCAATTCTTCGTTTGTCAAAGTGTTATCGAAAAGGGTCGTTACCGTTCCAAAGCTATCGCGCCTATCAAGAAGGTAATCAATATCCAGGCCATTTGGATCATATAGAGCACCATAAGCATCTGAAATGGCGACCACTTTAGCGCCTGCATCATGCATGAATTTCGCCAGGAAGCTTCCTGCATTTCCAAATCCCTGAACAGCCACACGTGCTCCTTCAATGGAAATGCCGCGCTTTTTCGCAGCTTCCTCAATGCAGATCACTACACCCTGTGCAGTTGCCTTTTCCCTTCCTTGAGACCCGCCGAGAACAAGCGGCTTGCCTGTGATAAATCCGGGAGAATCATACTCACGGAGTCGACTGTATTCATCCATCATCCAGGCCATGATCTGTGAATTCGTATAAACATCCGGAGCCGGTATATCTTTTGTAGGGCCAACGATAGATCGGAAGAGCGTCGTGTAGGG